>DASYUT010000045.1 GCA_036000965.1 Actinomycetes bacterium | reverse complement strand
CTCGGCGTGGGCGTGCTGGGTGTGGAGCGCGTCTTATGCCGAGGTCGTTGTTATGCCGAGGTGGTGGGCGGTGGCGCTGCTGTTGGGGGTGACCGTGCCGGGGAGGTCGGCATAATCACAGGGCATGGTCCGGGCTTGGTCGGTCTTCTCCCGTCCGATCGTCGACGGGGAGGAGCAGCCCATGAGGGATCCATCACGGATTCGGGTGCCCGGACCGCTGGAGCCGTACGCGGAAGGCTTCCGCGGCGAACTGGCGGGGCGGGGATACTCGCCGGGCGCTGCCGCGGTGCAACCGCAGCTGATGGCGCACCTGAGCGGGTGGCTTGCCGGCCGGGGCCTGGACACTGCTGGGTTGACGTCCGCACTGGTGGACGCCTATCTGGCGGAGCGCCGCAGGCTGGGGTGTGCCAGCCATTGGACACGTCGGGCGTTGGCGCCGTTGCTGGGGTTCCTGCGACGACGGGAGGTCGTCCCGGCAGAAGCGACGCCGGGTCCAGCGGGGCCGGTGGAGGCGTTGCTGGGCCGGTATGCCCGCTGGCTGGCCGCCGAGCGTGGCCTTGCGGAGATGACCATCCGGCGCAATGTGGAGCTGGTCCGGCCGTTCCTTGCGGGTTGGGAGGCGGCCGGCGGGGTTGCGCTGGAGCATCTGCGCGCCGCTGACGTCACCGCGTTCGTGGTTGCCCACTGCCAGGACGCTCGTGGTGGGACGGCGCCGCGGATGGTGGGCGCGCTGCGGTCGCTGCTTGGGTTCCTGCACGTCGAGGGGCTCATCGACCAGCCGCTGGCCAGCGTGGTGCCGCCGGTGGCTACCTGGAAGCTCGCCGGGGTGCCCAAGGCGCTAGACGATGGCCAGGTCGCGGCGCTGCTGGCGTCCTGCGACCAGGACACCGCGGTGGGACGGCGGGATCTGGCGATCCTCACGGTGCTGGTGCGGCTGGGGCTGCGTGCGTCCGAGGCCGCGGCGTTGCGGTTGGACGACATCGACTGGCGGGGTGGTGCGGTCACTGTCCACGGCAAGGGCAACCGGCATGACCGGCTGCCGCTGCCGGCCGATGTCGGCCAGGCGATCGTTGCCTGGCTGACCGCCGGGCGGCCCGCCACCGCCGCCGGTGGCGGCCGGGAGCTGTTCGTGCGGGTCCGCGCGCCGCGGCAGGCGTTGACCCGCGGCGCGGTGACGCAGGTGGTGGCCCGTGCTGGGCAGCGGGCCGGGCTCGGCCCGATCCACGCTCACCGGCTCCGCCACACCGCAGCGACTCGCATGCTGCGCGGCGGCGGGTCGCTCGGCGAGATCGGGCAGGTGCTGCGGCATCGCCACGCGCTCACCACCGCGATCTACGCGAAGGTCGACATCGATGCGCTGCGTCTGCTGGCTCGTCCCTGGCCGGCAGGTGCCCGGTGAGCCCGCTCGGCCAGGCGCTGGCCGACTATCTGCGCGTCCGCCGTGCGCTGGGGTTCAAGCTCGACCAGGCGGAGCGGCTGCTGGCCCAGTTCGTCGCCTACCTGCACGCCCACGACGCCGAGGTGCCCACCATCGAGGACGCGCTGGCTTGGGCGATGTCGCCGACCGATGCCACGCCGCGCTGGTGGGCGCACCGGCTGTCGACGGTGCGTGGGTTCGCCGTGCACCTGCACGCCCTCGACCCGCGCGTGGAGGTCCCGCCACCGGGGCTGCTGCGGTGCGGGCCACGCCGGGCAATCCCCTACCTGTACTCCGCCGCCGACATCGGCGCGCTCGTCGATGCCGCCGCCATGTTGCCCCGCCCGCTCGGCGCGGCGACCTACCGGACCCTGATCGGCCTGCTGGCCGCCACCGGGATGCGCGTCGGCGAGGCGATCCGGCTCGACCGCGACGACCTCGACGCCGACCACGACGGGCTGCTGCGGGTGCGCGACAGCAAGTTCGGCAAGTCCCGCCTGGTCCCGCTGCACCCCAGCACCGTGGCCGCGCTGCGGGACTACCTGCACGTGCGCGACCGGCTGCTTCCGGCGCCGGCCAGCCCGGCGTTGCTCATCTCCACCGCGGGCACCCGGCTCGGCTACAACAACGTCTGGCGCACCGTCCACCGGCTGGTCCGCCAGGCCGGCATCACCGCCCGGTCGGCGTCCTGCCGGCCCAGGATCCACGACCTGCGCCACAGCTTCGCGGTGGCCACCATGCTGGACTGGTACGCCGGCGGCGCCGACGTGCAGGCGCTGCTGCCCAGGCTGTCGACCTACCTGGGCCACGCCGACCCCACCCACACCTCCTGGTACCTGCAGGCCGCGCCGGAGCTGCTCACACTGGCCGCGCACCGCCTCGACACCCACCTGGCAGCCCAGGCAGGCCGGCCATGAGCACCCTCGCCCCGACCCTGCAGGCGTTGGTCACCGACCGGCTGGCCCGCCAACGCCACGCCAGCGGCCACACCATCGCCGCCTACCGCGACGCGTGCAAGCTCCTGCTGGCCTTCGCCGCCCAGCGCACCGGCAAGCCACCCTCCCACCTGGACATCGCCGACCTGGACGCTGCGCTCATCGGCGCGTTCCTGGACCACCTCCAACACCAGCGCGGCAACAGCGCGCGGACCCGCAACGCCCGCCTGGCCGCCATCCACTCCCTGTTCCGCTTCGCCGCCCTGCGCCACCCCTCAAGACGCCGCCGGCATCCAACGGGTCCTGGCGATCGACCCTGCTGGCTAATTCCTCGGGGCGCTGAGGCTTGCTCGGCGTGCCGCCCGCTTGTTGATCTTCTTCGGGTGCATGATCGTGCTGCGGTCGGCTTTCCCCGTCCCCGGCCGCAGGATGGAGTGCGTGGTGTCCATGCAGCCGCAGCCGTGGCCACAGCCGGCGGAGGAGATTGCGGCCGCGGTGCGGGCCATGTATGCCGGGCGTGAGGTTCCGCTGCCGGTGCGGGTGCGTGATCAGCTGGGTGAGCTGTTCGCCGATGCCGAGTTCGCGGGAGCGTTCGGGGTGCGGGGCAAGCCGGGCTGGCCGCCGGGCCGGTTGGCGCTGGTCACGGTGTTGCAGATGGCCGAGGATCTGACCGACCGGCAGGCCGCCGAGGCGGTGCGGGACAAGATCTCGTGGAAGTACGCGCTGGGGCTGGGGCTGGACGACCCCGGCTTTGACCCATCGGTGCTGAGCGAGTTCCGCACCCGGGTCGTCACCCATGGCCTGGAGGAGCGGGTCTTGGACCTGCTGTTGGCCGCGTTGCAGGGCAAGGGGCTGGTCAAGGCCGGCGGCAGGCAGCGGACCGATTCCACGCACGTGATCTCGGCGGTGCGGGACTTGAACCGGCTGGAGTTGGCCGGGGAGTCGGTGCGGGCCTGCCTGGAGGCGCTGGCGGCCGCCGCGCCCGGCTGGCTGGCCCAGGCTGTCGATGTGGCCGGGTGGGGCAGGCGGTACACCGCGCGGGTTGACTCCTGGCGGCTGCCCGCCTCCCAGGCCAAGCGCACCGAACTGGCCCTGGCCTATGGGCGCGACGGCTTCGCGCTGCTTGAGGCCGTGTACGCGCCCGCCGCACCGCAGTGGCTGCGTGAGTTGCCCGCGGTGGGGGTCTTGCGCACGGTGCTGCTGCAGCACTACACCCGCACCGTCAGCCGCGGGCCGAACCGGCAGGAGGTGGCGTGGCGGGAGGCCGATTCGGACGGTCTCCCGCCGGGCAGATCGCGCCTGACCTCCCCGTACGACACCGACGCCCGCTGGGGCGTCAAGCGGGACACCTTCTGGAATGGCTACAAGGTCCACCTCAGCGAGACCTGCACCGCCCCGGGTGCCGCCGACATCGCCGGGACGGCCGCGCAGGCCGCGCCCGGGCCAAAGCCAGGGCAGGTCCCCGACAGGCCCAACCTCATCACCAATGTGGCGACCACGGATGCGACCGTGCCGGACGCGAAGATGGCCGACAAGATCCACCAGTCCCTCGCCGCCCGGGACCTGCTCCCCGCCGAGCACTACCTCGACTCGGGTTACCCGTCCGCTGAGTTGATCGTCGGCGCGCGGGCCACCTATGGCATCGCACTGATCACGCCGGTCCTGGCCGACACCTCCGTCCAGGCCAGAGGCAACGCCGGGTTCCAGGCGGCCGCGTTCACCATCGACTGGCAGTCCCGGCGGGCCACCTGCCCGCAGGGTCAGGTCAGCTCCTCCTGGAGCCCATGCACCCAGCACGGCACCGAGAAGATCGTGGTCAAATTCGCCGGCGTCACCTGCGGTGCGTGCCCGGCCCGCGACCAGTGCACCACCGCCAAGCGCGGCGGACGCCAGCTCACCTTGAACCCGCGCGACCTCCACGACACCCTCCGTCAAGCCCGCACCGAGCAAGACACCAAGGACTGGCAGGCCGACTACGCCCTGCGGGCCGGTGTCGAGGGCACCATCCGCCAGGCCATCGCCGTCACCGGCCTACGTCGCGCCCGCTACCGCGGCCTGGCCAAGACCCACCTTGAGCACGTGTACTCCGCCGTCGCGCTCAACCTGATCCGGCTGGATGCCTGGTGGAACGGCCATCCCCTGGACCGCACCCGCACCAGCCACCTCGCCCGCCTCCAACTCGCCCTGGCCGCATGACCCGAATAAGCCAGCAGGGTCGCGATCCCACCCAAACGCTACGACCAGACCCTCAGCACCTACCTCACCCAGCCCGAGACCGACGCGCTGCTCGCCGCCCCCGACCAGGCCACCTGGACCCGACGACGCGACCACGCCCTGCTGGCACTGGCCGTCCACACCGGCCTGCGCGTCTCGGAGCTGACCGCCCTGACCTTGGCCGACGTCCACCTCGGCACCGGCGCCCACGTCAGCTGCCTGGGCAAAGGCCGAAAACAACGCAGCACCCCGCTGACCGCCAACGTCACCGCCGTCCTGCACGCCTGGCAGACCGAACGCGGCGGAGCGCCCACCGACCCGCTGTTCCCGACCCGCCGCGGCACCCCGCTCAGCCCAGACGCCGTCGGGCAGCGCCTGACCACCCACGCCACCACCGCAGCGGCGACCTGCCCGACCCTTGCCGGCAAGACGATCACACCCCACGTGCTGCGGCACACCGCGGCCATGCGGCTGCTCAACGCCGGCGTGGACACCACCGTCATCGCCTTGTGGCTCGGCCACGAGCAGGTCGCCACCACCCAGGTCTACATCCACGCCGACCTCGCCCTCAAAGAACAAGCCCTCGCCCGCACCACCCCAGCCGGCACCACCCCAGGCCGCTACCAGCCACCAGACACGATCATCGCCTTCCTCGAAAGCCTGTGATTATGCCGACCTCCCCGGCACGGTCACCCCCAGCAGCAGCGCCACCGCCACCACCTCGGCATAACAACGACCTCGGCATAAGACGCGTTATCCCGATGTCCGTATAACGCGTCGGCGGTGACCACGGTGGCGGCGAGGTCCAGCCCGTCCAGCAGCGGCCGGAACCGGGCGATCTCGTTGGTGGTGGCGTCCACGTCGGTCTGGCCCAAGACGGCACGGCTGGTGTGGTCCATCACCGCCAGCAGGTGGACCTGCGGGTTGGGGTGGTGGCCGCTGCCGCGCAGGGTCTTGCCGTCGACCGCGACCGCCGGCCACGCCGGCCGGGTTGCCGGTGGTGTCCGGGTGGTCGGTACCGGTGGCTGCTGGTCGGCCAGCCACCAGCCGAGCGCGGCATCCAGCGCGTCGGCGTCGATACGGGCCAGGACCCGACGCACGGTGGCCTCACCGGGTGGCCGCCAGGCGCCGGTCCACGGGTCACAGCGCACCCCCAGCGCAGCCATGACCTGGCAGGGCGCGTCGCTGGCCCACTCACCGATCGCGGCCAGGGCCCTCGCCCCGGCCAGCACCGCGCACACCGCGACGCCGAGCACGCCGACCAGTGGATGGCGTCGGCCCCGCCGCTGCCGCGGGTCGGGCATGCCAGCGAGGTAGTCGAGCAGGCTGCGGCACTGGTCAGGCTCCAAGCTCCGGGATGGATCCCGATGACCGGCGATGGCAGCAATGGGCGATGATGTGGGGGCAGGCACGGTCTCCCGTCCTGGTCATGGGCTTCGACAACCACATGATCGCCGGGAACCGTGCCTGCCCCATATCCACACCAACCAGACAAAACCGCACTATGCCGAGGCCGTGGGGTACCAGGTCGGCCGCTGGGTGCGGGCCGTCCTGGTGAGCACCGCCTGGTTGGCAACTGTCGGAGGCAACGCGCCAGGGGCGGCCAGCTCACCGGTGGGATCAGGGTGCTCGTGGTTGTCTGCTCGATCCCGGATTGGCCGTGCCAGCAACGTGGCACGGGATGGCGAGGCCGAACGCGGCTCGGACTGGCCGCTCAGGGGTGCCAGCTGGGCCACAGGACTACGTCGAGGCTCCGGCAGAACGGGGATGTACCGCCTAGGCGAAGGAAGTACATCCTTTGCTGCGGGGGAAGGGGGGTGATTCCATGAAGCGCAAGCTCGCTGCGCTGCTGCTCGCGGTTGCGCTGAGCCTGACCGCCGCGCCGGCGTTCGCTGATGCCGGGGGCGGCCCGGGCAGCAACAACGGGTGTCCGGGCCACCAGCCGCCACCGCCGCCAGGCGGAGGTTGCGGCAACTAGGGTCTTGGGTAAGCGCCCAGAAGGGGAGGTCCCTCGATGTCCAGACGCACCCTACGGCGCCGCAGCACCGCGGTCGCGTTCATCTTTGCCATGCTGATGGCCGTGTCGGCCCCGGCGTTCGGGAACCCGCCGCCGCCGACCAACGGCGGCAACGGTGGCGGCCAAAGCGGCCAGTGCACCGGCAACCCGGACGGCCGGCCGGCCTCCTGCGGCCCGTAAGCGGGAGAGATACTCCAACCAGCAGCGGTGGCCTCCGCCACCCCCCGGGGCGGGGGCCACCGCCTGTGCTCGCCGGGCTTGGTCCTGACCCCGACCGCTGGTCCCTCGGCCGGTCTGTGGCGTTCGCAGCAGCAAGGATCCAGCAACGCCGTCGCCGTGCAGCACTTCGCCCGCCAATGGCGGTCGAGGGGTGACGTGGATGACCGTGGACGGCCAGCCCCCCATGGTGGACGAGCAAGCCGTCCTCGTGTTCCTGCGCCAGCTGGACCGTGCATTGTCGAGCGCGCTGCACGCCGACGAGCAGCAGCGGCTGCATCGGCTGACCCTGACCCAGACGTTGGTGCTGGCCGTGCTCGCCGACCCGCGGCGTCTCGATCAGGCACTGCGACACGCCGCCGCTGACCTCGCCACCTGGATTCCTGACCGCAGCCGTCTACCGCGACGGCTGCCGCCTGCCGGCGTGCTCAGCGGGCGGTCGGGTAGCAGCTCACCACCGAAGGCGGCGCGAGCCGAAGGTCCGCCCAAGGCGCTTCTGCGCCGCTTCCGCGAGGGGGGCAGTGGCGTTCCGGCGGTGAAGGGTGCGGTGTCGCGGCCGGGGCCGGCCGATGCACCTCCAGGTGGTCCTGGACTGCGCATCGGCCAGCCCCGGCCCGCGGCGTGCCTCCTTGCAGGAGGCCGGAGCGCCGGATTTCTTCCTCGGAGGACGGCGAATGAAGGCGAGGCGAGCGCTACCGGCAGTTGAGCTTGAAGAAGTCCACGGTGACCTCGCCCGTGGCCGAGATGTGGAGTTGCTCCACGGCGTTGAAGGACAATGTTGACCCGTCCGAGCCGGTGCCCTTGACGTTGAACGTGACCCAGAAGCCCTCGGTGCGGGAGTTGAGGTTGCCGCCGAACCACATGGTGAAGTGGCCGGTGTAGGAGGGGAGTGTCGGGTCCAGTGGCGTCAAGGAGAAGGTGCCGGTCTGGGTGCCCGTCACGTGCTCGGAGCCGTTGGCGGCGGTGCTGAAGTGGAACACCCCGTTGTAGGTGATCTGGATGCTGGCGGGGTCCCCGGTGCAGGGGTTGACGTCTTGGAACTCCTCGGTCACCCCGTGGAATGGGATCGTGGTTGATGTCGCCTGGGCCAAGGCCGGGCCCGCGGTGAGCCCGAGCAGCAAAAGGGGAAGCAGCAGCAGGGACAGCTTGCGTGCCATGTGGCACTCCTTTCCCGATGAGGGCCGGCCGAGATTGTCCGCCCCCCAGCGGTGGGACGAAATACGTTGTTGGTGGTATCTGCGGTGGTCAAAGCAGCCCCTGGTCGGCACGGTGGGCTGGAGGTGGGCGGCGGCGATTCGGCCGGTGCGCCCGCGCGTGTGGAGCCGGTCGGGTGCGAACGATGAAGGCTCCACACCGGCACAACGGACGCTGGTCGAGGGTCACGCAGGACATGCACGGCTTGGTCATGCAGACGCCACCCTACGTGGCAACCAGGCCAGGCTTGAGATTGCCGACAAAGGCGGCGCGGACCGAAGGTCCGCCAAGGCGCGGCCGCGTCGTTGGATCAATCGCGCGAAGCGCACCGCTCGGCGCGGCCGCGCCATTCTCCCGAGGGGGCCAGTCGGCCGTGCTGACCGCTGTGCGGCGCGGCAGGTCGACAGTGCGCACGGGCGAGCGTCAGGGCCGCAAGCCTGGATTGAGCATCGCCGGTCGCCTGTCTAGCGATTTTTGCCCTTACGGCCGAGTCTAGATGCGTGCGTATCTCGGGCATGACCTGCTCGGTGCGGCCTGTCTGCGACCTCCAGCCGCATTCGCAGCTCGCGCTGCGTCGGCCACTTCCAGCTGGTGGCGCGGGCCTGACGATCACCTTGTGCCCTGCGACCTGCTCATTGACGGAGATGGTCATGGAGCACCTCCGAGAATCGCGGCGAAGGCGGCCCCTCTGCCGTCGTGGCATCCATGGGCCGCAGGTATCGCTACTCAGCCAACCGGGCGGTTATGGCCGAACCTACCGCCTTGTCAAGCCCGTCACCAAATCCCCCCTTCCTGAGCGTTGAGGCCCACACGCCGATTGGCGCAACATGGACCATGCCCCGGACCAAGGTAGGAACCAAACTCTGCATCGTGGACCAACTGGTCGCTTCGCCTACTCGAAAGGGGTTGTCGTAACGGCGAGCAGGGGCGAGAGCTCGCCGCGCTGGGCTTCGGCAAGGAAGGTGGCGATCAGGCCACGCTGTGTGTTCTGCGGCTCCACCGCTCAGGGCCCCGGCAAAGTCGCGATTCGTCCCCATTTGTGCCGATGGTCAGGGTCGGGTGGGAGTCGTTTCTCTTGGCTAGGCCGCGACCGCGACCCGGGTGCCGAGCGCGAGGCCGGCCTCGCGCTCGTGAGTGGCCCGGTGGCCGGCCGGGTCGGTGTGGTCGGCGGGCATGCCTAACCACTACGATCCCGGCCGAGCGAGCAGTTCGCTGGCCGTATCGCCGATCCCTCCTGGCCAGACACGTGGGAGACGCATGCCAACAGGTCGCGCATGGCGCCTGCGGATCATCGCCGTCCTGGCCGGCAGCTTCATCGTCGGCGTCGTGATGGCAGGCATCTTCGACGTGGGCGCTGAGTTTGCCGGCTGGGCCCCTGGGACGGACGAGGGGCAGGGCACTGACATGATGGCCGCGTTCATCTTCATAGTGTTCTGGTGGGGAAGCGCATGGCTTTTCTACCGCTGGTGGAAGATAGAACCGCCGCCGGGAAAGGCGCCGCCATGGCGGAGCCGTGGCAGGCCGACCGTGCCGCCGGACGAGTGGGGGAAGCCTCTGCCTCCCCCGACAGACGGCGCTGGCGGTCAAGACGACGTCTGACTACTGGGTGTTGGGTTGACAGCGTCCTTGCCGCAGGGATACGCGCGGCTCGGTGCTGGCGATGCGACGGCGATCTGGGCCGTAACGATCCCGTACCGTTGGCCTGCCAGCATCAGCCCGCGCCAGCCCGACCGCGCCGAGGACCAGACGGTGAAGCTGCACGCCCGCACCAGGACCCATGCCTGCCTGGTCGTTGTGGCTGGCCACCTTCGGCTGCTGTGCCGCCGGGTTGCTGGTGACCCTGGCGTTGACCCGGCCGCTCACCCCCGGCGTGCTGGCCGAGGGCGCCGCCTACGCGCTGGCCTATCCGCTCGGCTACGCCACCATCGGGCTGGTCTTGAGCCGGCGGCGGCCGGCCAACCCGATCGGCTGGCTGTATGCGGCTCTGCGCCCACCGGTGAGGAGAACGACGCGTGCGGCTGGCCTTCTAGCGGAGTGAGGTTCAGAACCGTTCTAGCATGGCGGCGCCCCGGGCGGGATCCTGCAGCAGCATCCACCAATGGCCAAGCCCGGCCAGCTCGGCCACGCTCGCGCCGGCCTGGCGGGCGGCATGCCGAGCGACCTCGGCCGACAGGAACGGCTCCTCGGAGGGAACCACCACCAGCCCGGGGGCTGGCACGTCGCGGAACTCCGGCGCCCATTCGCGGCCCACCTCCACCGCCGACCGGTACAGCGCCAGGATGCAGCCGACCATCGTGGGGTCTTCACCGGCCGTGGCGACGGCCTGGTCGTGGGGACGCCGAACTGCTCCAACATCCCGGCCCGCTCCTGGACCGGCTCGGCGAGCCCTGTCGATGAAGGCCTCGCCCGCGCCGGGCGTCTGCCAGGTCTTGGCGAACTGGTGCCACTGGAAGTCGGCGTGACCAAGACCGGCCGCGTCCGTCACCCAGGAGCGGACCAGCTCAGGGCGGAGACTGACCAGCCGGACCACAAAGCCCCCGCCCCAGTCGTGGCCCACCAGATCCACCGGGCCGTCGGCACCCAGTCGTTCCACCTGTGGACGGCCAGGCGGCTGACGCGGCCGCCTACCTGCTTACCAGCTTCCCTGCCAGCGCTGCGGTGATGGGTTCGCCGGGGTAGCCGCGCACGGCAACGGCGGCACCTGCCACGATCTCCCGCTGGCGCCGCTGGAGCGCAGGGCGGCCGATCAGGCGCTGCCGCCCGCATGACGATCTCCACCGCCTCCCCGGGTGGCGAATCCTCCCGAGCGGTCCAGCACGTGCGTCGTGACGAAGGCGTAGCTGTGCCAGTGGATGCCGGTGGATAGGGTGGAACCTCCCCGGATGGACCGCTGGGGGGCCGACGGTGGCCTGGTTTGCCCATGCGTTGGTCGTCACCCGGTACTGCCACCCGGCAACTGCGACCGCTCCGACGCGGCGCTGTCTCCGAGCACAACGCTCCTGGTGAGCCGGTGTCTCCATCGGCGCGCCGAGATTGGCCGGTGGGTGCCCTTGCCGGTTGTCGTTACCCGAGCCGGCGGGATCACCGCGCATAGGCGCTGGTCATCGCCAGTTTGCCTATCGTCGTCCCAGGGGTGACGGTAACGCATGGCCAAATCCACTACCAGCAGAAACGCGTCGTCGGCTGGTCCTCGCGGGTGGGTTTGCGGTCGACGGTGGCCGTGATCGGCTCCTAGAGGAGCGCGCTCGAGTGCTGGGGTTCGAGGGCCTACACGGATACCTGCAGGCCCCGGCGCGTGTCAACCTTTCTGAGGCAGGCCTGTGGGGCAATCACTGTGTCGTCGTGGTGTTCTCCTTGGGCTCGTTGATCCAGACTGCCGTGGGCAGCGCCGGTGGTTGGGGTGGCTTGCGGACAAAGCGCTCTGGGTGCTCGGCGTAGGCGGCGGTGAGCACGTCAGCCCGCCGGGCCCGCACCACCTCGGCGCGGCCGTAGTGGACGTCGGCGGGGGTATGGAACCCGATACCTGAGTGGCGGTGCTCGTCGTTGTACCAGCGAAAGAACCGGCCACAGAAGGCGTGGGCGTCCTGGAAGCTGCCGAACCGATCGGGGAACTCGGGCCGGTATTTCATGGTGCGGAACTGGCTCTCGGAGTACGGGTTGTCGTTGGAGCAGTGCGGCCGGGAGTGCGACTTGGTCACCCCGAGGTTGGCGAGCAGGAACGCGACGGGCTTGGCGGTCATCGGCGAGCCACGGTCGGCGTGGATGGTGAGCTGGCCTGGGATGATGCCCTGCTTGGTGGCGGTGTCGGCCAGCAGGGCCTGGGCGAGGTCGGCGTTCTCGGCGTGGGCCAGCATCCAGCCGGGCACGTAGCGCGAGTAGATGTCGAGGATCACGTACAGGTAGTAGTAGGTCCACTTGACCGGGCCGAGCAGCTTGGTGATGTCCCAGGAGTAGACCTGGTTGGGCTTGGTGGCCAGCAGCTCAGGCTTCTTGGCCGCCGGGTGGGTGCCCTGCCGGCGGCGCTCGTGGACCTCGTCGTGGGCGCGCAGCACCCGGTACATCGTCGGCACCGACGCCAGGTAGACGCCCTGGTCCAGCAGCTTGGCGTAGACCGTGGCCGGTGCCTCGTCGACGAACTCCTCGGAGTTGAGCACTCGGCGAAGCTCCTTGCGCTCGACCTCGCTGAGGGCACGCGGCTGGGGAGACGACAGCTGCTCGGGACGCTTGGGGGGCGGGCTCTGGCGGTGGCGGCGATACCAGCGCGCCTGCGCCTCGCCGACCGCCGCACACGCGCCACGCACGCCCACGACCGCGGTCAGCTCGGCGACGGCCTGGTCGATCATCTCGTCTCGCCCTGCTGGGACTCGGTCACGCTGTCGGTGGCGAGCTGCTCCAACAACGCTGAGAGCTTTCCCTGGACCTCGATCACCTTGCGGGCCTTGTCGAGCTCGCTGGCCAGGCGCTGGTTCTCCCGACGCAGCCGGGCGACCTGCTGGTCGCGGGGATCGGCGGGCTGGCGTCCCGCCGGCTTGCCCAGCGCCGCCAGCGCACCACGGTCACGCTGCTTGCGCCACTCGGAGATCAGCGAGGTGTACAGGCCTTCGCGCCGCAGCAGCGCGCCCTTCGAGGCCTTGTCCAGTCGCTCGTACTCCTCCAGGATCCGCGCCTTGTAGCTGGCCGAGTACCGCCGCGGACCGCGGGCGCGCTCGGGAACCTCGGGGTCCGGCTCGGTCATGTCATTCGTGGTCCCAGACTGGGCACGCGCGTCCAGAGAACGATCGGTCGTCGTAGTCACCCGGGGAACTCCCTCCCCGCCCTCTCAGCTCAATGATTCAGCAGCTCGATCTGCCTCGCTGGAGGCTGACACAGAGGGCCCGCTGCGACACCGGCCACAGCATTCCCCAGATCGCAGCGGAGCTTGGGGCGCGCGACTGGCAGGTGCAGGCGGCGTTGGCGCGGTCCGGGGTCCGGCTGGCGCCTCGCCCGCAGCGGCTGGCAGCGCA
This sequence comes from Actinomycetes bacterium, assembly GCA_036000965.1. Taxonomy (NCBI): domain Bacteria; kingdom Bacillati; phylum Actinomycetota; class Actinomycetes; species Actinomycetes bacterium. Next base: position 17,702 of record DASYUT010000045.1, on the reverse strand, counting down.
GCGGCGGCGGCACACCGAGGAGCGGATCGCCGCCCGCGTGGCCGCGCTGGGCTTCTCCGACGTGCAGGCCTACCTGGTCGACCGGGTCGTCAAGCAGGGGTGGCTGCTGGCCGATGTGGCGGCTGAGCTGGGCGCGCATCGGCTGACGGTGCGGCGGCTGCTGGACCGCTCAGGGATCCGTCGGGTGCGGCGCACCCCCGCCGAGCGGGCGGCGGCCGATGAGGGACGTCGGGTGCAGGCGGTGGGCTGGCAGGCGCGGCGGGCGGCGCGGCTGGCGGAACTGGGCTTTGCGGACCTGGCGACCTACCTGCGGGCACGCCATGTCGAGCAGGGGTGGTCGGTGAAGCGGATGCGGGCCGAGCTTGGGGTTGGCCGCAGGTGGCTGGTGGGGGAGTTGGCTCGGCTGGGGCCGCGACCCCGACTGGGGGGTGACCGCACGGATGCTGGGTGAACGGCGGGCCGCACGGTGCTGCGGGAAGGTCTTGCGCTCGGCGTTGCTCCGGCTCACGGGTTCGAATCCTGGCACGGGCCTAATAGATGGGACTGGGCGCGACCGGCGACTTGGACTGCGAGCTGACTGTCGATGGCGGTATCGAAGCTCTTGCGGATCCGCACGTCCGCGTGAGGTTGTTGATCCGCGGGGTGCCTGATCGGCTGGTGAACGAGAAGTGAATGAGAGTGTCCGCGATGGTCCGTGCGCTCTAACGTATGGAGCGGCAGCGTGAAGAGGGGGCTGAGCAGAGGCTTCATTGCATGGTCCCCTTGACCGGGACTGTGCGGCTCCGTTTGTCTGATTGGAGTGGCAATGGACGAGGACCGAGCCCTTGAGCTGCTCCAGCTCGCTGAGCGGGCCGAGCCCCACCTGTACGGCCCGGACCAGCGAGCGTGGCGCGCTCGGCTGAATGAAGCGGCGGATGAGCTCAGCCGGGCGCTTGGATTGTTCCTCGACCACGGCAATGGTGATGCCGCGCTGCGGCTGGCGGGGGCGCTGCGCCTGTTCTGGATGGACACTGGTCGGGTGGACCAGGGCCGAGGGTGGCTTGGTGCCGCCCTTGCTGCGCATGACGGCAGCTCCAGCTTGGCTCGGGTTCGGGCCCTTGTCGCTGCGGGAGAGCTTGCGTTCCGGCAGGGCGATCAGGCGGCCGCCCGGTCGTGGACCACCCAGTCGCTGGAGCAGGCGCAGCTCCTCGGGCACCCTTGGACGGTGGCGTTGGCCCACACCAACCTGGCCCGGATCGCGTTGCGGGATGGCGACGCGGGTGCTATCCAGCGCCACGCCCAAGCTGGGATCGAGGCGTCGGGGGAGGATCTGTACGCGCGCAGCCGGGCGGTGCACATGCTCGCCTGGGCCGCTCACACCGCTGGCGACCTGGCGCGGGCCCGGGCGCTGTTCGTGGACAGCCTGGAGCTTCGTCGGCGGCTGGGCGACCGGCTGGGGCAGGCGGTCGAGCTGAGCAACCTTGGTGATCTGGCCAGGGGCGCGGGCGAGGCTGGGGCTGCTGGGGAGCTGCTGCTGGGGGCGTTGGAGATCGCGGCCGAGCTGGACAGCCGCTACCTGCTTCCGGGCCTGTTGGCATCGCTTGCGGTGCTGGCCGGCGAGCGCGGTGACCTGGAGCGGGCGGTGCGGCTGCTTGGGGCGTCGCAGGCGTCCTATGAGGCGGCGGGGCTGGTCCCCGATCCGGTCGATGCCGATGATCCCGATCGGATGCGGGCGGTGGCCCTGGACCGTCTGGGGGCCGATCGGTTTGCGCGGCTGTGGGAGGAGGGCCGGCACCTGTCGCTGGATCGGGCGGTGGCGCAGGCGCGGGGCGTGGCCGGGTGATCGAGCGTGCGGGCGTAGCCGGCAACGCCGTTGCGCAGCCGTCCAGCGCGGCTGGCCTTGATCTGGGGTAATGGGTTACCGGGTTCGGCGGTGGCTGCCGGTGGGATGGTCGGCGATCAGCTCGGCCAGATGCTCCAGCAGGTGGGGTGGGCCGCCGATGCCATGCTCGGCGAGCAGCCGATCGTCTTCCAGGTCGCCGGCGGCGGCGTGGAACCCGGCCCCGGTGGCATCCATCACCACGGTGGCAGTGTCGTCGATGACCCCGGCGACGGTGATGCGGTAGCGCACCCGCGGGCGGGGGTGAGACGACAGACGATGGTTGGCGGAACTCGGCGAGAGGTAGCACTCGTTCGACAACCAAGATCACGGCACCAATCGGGGGGTTTCAGCCCGTGGATGGACCATATACTCAGGATCGCCGAAGCTGTCGCTCCCATACCGCTGGACCTCCCACAGCGTGAGAACGTCGTTTCGCTTCAGCTCGCTGGGCAGGAGCTGTCGGTCATCGGCATCCATCAGGCGCGTGTCATCGACCTGGGTCACCCGACCGGCTCCTGCCGCGGCACCGGCGGCTGACTCGGCCTCTCCAAGCCAGTGGGCGGGCCGGTCGTCTCTGCGTGATCGACGACGACGGCCGGCATCGGCTGCTCGTTCACCGAGAGCCTGAACACGTCGGGCCTCGCGTAGTGACCGACAACGTCGAAGTCGTACTTCCCCTCGGCGATCTTGCCCAGGTCCAGCTCGGCGCGCAGGATCGCCTCGCCGTCGACCTCGGGCCCCGCGAGAATCTCGCCGAGCGGCGAGACGATCATCGACGCGCCACGGCACAGCACCGCATCCCGCTGGTGGTCGCCCTCAATCGGATACTCCTCCGGGTAGTCACAGCGACGCACGAACTGGTTGGCCGACAGCACGAAGCACCGCCCCTCGCACGCGATGTGCTGCATCGTCGCCACCCAGGAGTCACGCGAATCGGCCGTCGGGGCGCACCAGATCTGGATGCTCTTGGCGTACATGCTCATCCGGAGCAAGGGCATGTAGTTCTCCCAGCAAATGACCGCGCCCAACCGGCCCAGCGGCGTCTCGAAGACCGGCAGCGTCGACCCATCGCCCATCCCCCACACCAGCCGCTCCGCCCCGGTGGGCATCAGCTTGCGGTGCTTGCCCAGGTACGCGCCGGAGGGCGCGAAGAACAACGCCGTGCAATACAGCGTCCCGACGTCCCGCTCGATCACCCCGATCACCATGTGGACCCCGTGCTCAAGCGCGATCGTCCCCAGTCGATCGACCACCGGGCCCGGAACGTCGACCGACGAGTCCCAGTAACGGCGGAACCAGGCCCGCCCCTGCGGTGTCCTGGAGCCCACCGTCGCGCCGAACGTCAGCCCGCGCGGATAGCACGAGACGAACGCCTCCGGAAACACCACCAGGTCGGCCCCGCCCCCCGCGCACTCGGCCGTCAACCGCTCGACCTTCGCGAGCGTCGCCTCGACATCGAACGCGACCGGCGCAGCCTGCACCGCCGCCGCGTTCACCCTCCCGCCGGATATCATCACGATGCCTCCCGGCCGCGTCGACGCCGTCCGCTCTGAGCAGACAAGTCTCCCGCAGCACCCGGGATCGGGCAACCAGCCACAGTCCGGGACACCTCTGCGACGGTGATCGATACCTGACCCTGACCTGGCGCATCGTCGCAGGTCCCGTTGTTCGTTGCGAGCGATAGCCTCGCGGGACTGCCGAGCTGGGTGAGTGAGGGTGTCTGTGATGCTCTGTGCGTCCTGACATTGACGGGGACCAGACCATAGGCAAGGTGCTCACGCCTGCCTGGAGGTCTGGTCCCCTTGTCATACTGTCCGCGCTCGTCGCTGCCCGCCGACGTGCTGGCCTGGCTGGCCGGTCGCCTCGCCCACCTGCACCCTGCGCGCCCGCCCGGCCAGGGCGGCACCCCGCCACTGTCGCTGGAGGTCCGCCTGGACGCGGTTGCCGCGGTCATCCTGGACGGGCTGTCGTACCGGCGCGCCGGGCGCATGGTCGGGATCTCCAAGACCGAGGTCGGCGACAGCGTGGACCTGCTGCTTGGCCCGCTGGCCACCCTCGGGTTCTGCCAGCCCGATGGGACCTTCATCACCACCCTGGCCGACCTTGGCCGCTGGCTTGGGGAGATGGCCGAGGTCGGCGAGGCGGTCTGCGTGGACGGGCTGGCCACCCGGGTGCAGCGGCCCCGAGGGTGGGCCAACCAGAAGGTCCTGTACGACTGCAAGCGGCACGCTCACACCGCCCAGGGCCTGGCGGTGTCGACCATCCACGGCGAGCTGTTGTGGGTGGATGGTGGCTGGCCGGGAAGCTGCCACGAGCACGAGCTCATCCAGCTGTCGGGGCTTGGTGAGGTGCTGGACGGCGTCGAGGTCGCCAGCCTGCTGGACCGGGGGTTCCGCGGGCTGGCCAAGGCGCGCCAGCACTGGTATGCCCCGGTTGGGGACCGCCGCACCAAGGACCGCCTCAGCGACGCCCAGCGGGCGTTCAACCGCCTGCAGGCTGGGCTGCGCGCGCTGGTGGAGCAGGCGATCGCCCATCTGGCCAACGCCTGGGCGCTGCGCCGCTGGCGCGGGCTGCTGTGCCGCGTCCGGGACGTCTACCGCGCCGCCGGCGCGCTGGTCTGCCTGGGCCGCTGGCTACATCGAGTCCCCACATGACAAGAGCATCACGGACACTCTCAATGAGCACGGCGCTGCGATCGACCACGCTTTGGTGGCGGGTGCGGCGCCGCATCGGGCCGCAGCACTCTGTTGTCCGCTGCCCCGCTGGCGGCCGACGGATCCGACGGCGGTGCGGTCCGGGCGGTGGGGCTGGTGGGTGCGGGCCTGCCGGTTCAGGAAGCCGCACGGATCTGGAGGTGCACCCGGCGGCGGTGCGCCGCCGGGTCTGGCATGCGCCTGGCGCCAGTGGGGACCGCCGTGGGGCCTGACCCGGTCGGCCAACCCTGAGCTCCCTTGTGATCGCGATGAGGGCCGGAATAGCGCCGATGGACATGTCGACCGGTGCCGACGGCGGTACTCCCCGAATTCGCCCGACTGCTCGAGGGCGTCCATCATCACTCCCGGCGCCGGGTCAGACAGCCGTTCCCGTTCACCGTTCAGTGGGTCGGCCAGGACTCCGGAATTCCTCACCGTACCCGCCGCATCTGGACCATCCGCTTAGCGGGCCTACTGCGGATGGTCGCTCCGTGGTGCCGCTGGCGGGGTCGGGGTGGTTGTGCTGGCCGCCTGCCAGGTGGCGAGCACGGCAGCGCGGACCTGGGCGGCGGGCCGCCGTGGCGGCGAAGCTGGCGGCGCCGGCCAGGTGGGCGGCCTGCCGGGTGTGGTCGCTGTCGAACACCGAGTGGACCACCACCCAGACGGTGGGCTGGGCGCCGGCGATGCGCGTGGTCGCCTGCAGGCCGTCAAGGCCGGACACGCACGTCGATCAATCACCGCTCTGTCGGGCTGGAGTCGTGCGGCCATGGCGACGGCCTGCAGGCCGTCGGCGGCTTCGCCGATGACCGGCAAGCCATTGTCCTCCAGCAGGCCGCGCAGCGCCGCGCGCGTGGCCACCGCGTCATCGGCGAGCAGCACAGGTGGCGGCGGGGTGGGCTCGGTTGCCGGATTGGGTGGCCGGGCACCGCCGGATCGCCCCGGTCGGGCTGTCGGCGACCGGCCGGTTGGCCTCCGGCTGGCGGGCCGCCAACCGCACGGCGAGCCCGCGACGAAGTGGTTCGGCGACTGATACGCAACCCTGAGCAAGGACAGAGTCGGCCTCATCGACCGGCGCGCAGAGCGGCCCGTCGACCGGCCCCAGGGCACCGCACCCAGCACTCGCTCGACCCGACGGCATGTCGTCACGCTGGCCCAGGGATTCCGCCGACCCGACCGCGCCTGGCGCGGCATGATGGGGACGGCAACGACCCAGGAGGGAAGTGTGATGGTCGACTACGACGGGTCGACGGCGCTGGTCGTCGTCGACGTGCAGAACGACTTCGCCGATCCCAAGGGCAGCCTCTACGTCGCCGAGGGTGAGCGGGTCGTGCCGCTGGCCAACCGCGAGATCGGGCGGGCGCTTGTGGCGAGCGCCCCGGTGGTCTACACCCAGGATTGGCATCCCGCCCAGACGCCGCACTTCCAGTCGGGCGGGGGCGTGTGGCCCGAGCATTGCGTCCAGCACAGCTGGGGTGCCAGCTGCACCCGGACCTGCGGATCGTCGGCGAGGTGGTCCGCAAGGGGCAGGGGGGCGAGGACGGCTACTCGGGCTTCACCGTTCGCGATCCGGTGACCGGGGCGCAGAGCGCGACGCCGCTGGAGGGGCTGCTGCGGCGCCGCGGCATCCGCCGGGTGGTGGTGGTGGTGGTGGGGCTGGCGACCGACTACTGCGTGAAGGAGACCGCGCTGGACGCGGTGCGGCTGGGGTTCGACACGGTCGTTCTGGGCGGGCTGGTGCGGGCGGTCGATCTGCAGCCGGGTGACGGGGAGCGGGCGCTGGAGGCGATGCGGGCGGCCGGGGCGCGCGTCGAGCAGCCGGCGTAGTGGATCTACCCGGGCGAGATCGTCTGCCTGCTTGGCGGCAACGGAGCGGCAGGTCGACCACGCTCAGGACCGTCCTGGGCATGGTGGCGCCGAGCCAGGGCGAGGTCGTCTACGAACGGCGAGCGGATCAGCGGCCGTTCGACCACGGAGATCGTGGGTCAGCGTCGGTAGGTGCCGACCAGCTCCGACATGCTGTTGTCCGACGAGGCCGTCGCGCTGCTCAGCAGACCTCGCGCGGCATTCCTCTGGACGACCAGGGGCCGGGAAGGCGCACGCCGGGCATACTTGACCGACGCTTTAGGACCGAGGAGGCGCGATGACCGAACGCTACGGGTACGGCGACGAGCTGCGCGGCCAGTGGCCCGCCGGGCGTGGGGCGGTCACCGAGCGGCAGGGGGAGGACGAGGAGGGCCGCGAGATCGACCTCACCGACCAGGCCCAGGTCGAGGACGCCGATCAGGACGCCGAGCGGATGCGCCAGGTCCACGACGAGGAGGAGCCGAGCGGCGGGCGCGAGCCCATCGGCGCCGTTCGGGCCGGCCAGCGGGTGGCCCCGGCGGCCGAGGGTGAGCCGGTGGCCCCGTCCCGCTCGCCGTCCACCTCCATCTTTGCGGTGGACGAGCGGCGCGAGCCGGAGGTCGGCGAGCGCACCCAGGCGACCATCCCGCCGGTCGGCAAGCAGCGGGTGGAGGAACCGCCGCTGGCCGAGTCGCTCACCACCGGGTCGATCACGGTGGTCGAGCCGGTCCGGCCGGAGCCGGCCCGGGCGCCCGCCCCGGCCGCGACCGGCCCGACCGCGCTGCTCGCCTGGCTGGACGCCGAGGGCGTCCGCCGCCGCTTCCTCGACATCCAGGCCAGCTTCGTGGACGAGCCCCGCCAGGCGGTCCAGGAGGCCGGCCGCTTCGCCGACGAGCTGGTGCAGCAGGTGATCGAGGCTCTACAGGCCCAGCGCGGCCAGCTGCAGGGCACCGTGGCCGAGGGCGACACCGAGCAGCTCCGCCTCGCCCTGCGCGGCTACCGGCAGTTCGTCGACCGCCTGCTCGGCCTGGCCCGGTAGCGCGAAGAGGGCGAGGAGGCAGGCCATGAAGAGCAGCTGTCAAGGCCGTCTACGGCGCCTCGCACACCATCTCGCTGGCCGAGGCCAGGCACGTCTACCAGAAGGGTGTGGGGCGGCTGCTCGTCGGCGCGGGCCAGTCCGGTACGGTTGCGCTGTCGGCGGAGGCGGCCGCCTATCTCAAGCGCCACCGCTGCCAGATGCAGCTGCTGCCCCACGCCGGAGGTGATCGGGCCTGGAACCAGGCCGAGGCGCGGTGATCGGCCTGCTCCACGTGACCTGCTGCGACGGTAACCGCCCGCCTCGGGGCGCTCCAGGCGAGCTCCGTCGCAGCGTAGGGGCCTTGCCGCACCGAGGTCGCGGCCGACACGCCGAGCCCTGCGACGCGGCGAGGTCCCTGCGGTGGTTGAGCCGGCCGCGACCTTGGCGGGCTCGGGCCTCAGGGGTCCTCCTCGATCGTCACCAGCCGCGCCATGGACGGGTGGGCGGCGTGGGAGCGGTACACCATCTCCTGGATCGCCACGGAGCTCGGGGTGCGCGACTGGCATGTGCAGGCGACGCTGGCGCGGTCCGGGGTGCGGCTGGCGCCCCGTCCGCAGCGGCTGGCGCGGTAGCGGCGCGGGTACACCGAGGAGCGGATCGCGGCCCGCGTGGCCGCGTTGGGCTTCGCCGATGTGCGGGCCTACCTGGCGGATCGGGTCCTGGAGCGGCGGTGGCTGCTGGCCGATGTGGCCGCGGAGCTCGCGGCGCATCGGGTGACGGTGCGGCGGCTGCTGGACCGTTATGAGATCCGCCGGGTGCGGCGGATGGCCGCAGAGCGGGCGGCATCCCAGGCGGGGCGCAGGGTGCAGGCGGTCGGGTGGCACGCGCCGGGCGGCGCGGCTGGCGGAGCTCGGCTTGCGGGTCCGCGCCTCGGTCGAGCACGTAGGCGCAAGCGCGGTGGTGGTGGTGGTGGTGGTGGACCGAAACCCGGGCGCGGGCTGCGGCTGGCGCTTCGCGAGCCGCGGCCGGAGGGTGTCGGAACCCGGACCGCGCGCCAGGCTGGGGCAGGCGCCAGCCGGTCGTTGCGTCTGCTCTGGCCACGGCCATCGGACCGGGGTCGGGGAGGGACTGACTACGGCCGGGTTCGGGGAGGTACTGCTTACGTCCGGATCCGGCCGGTCCGTGCCTGCGCCTTGGGGTGCGCCCCGGGGGGCGCGGCCGGCAGGGCGCCCCGCTCCAGCAGGGCGAGGAAGGCGTCCACGACGTCGGGGTCGAACTGGCGGCCTCGTTGCGCGGTGATCTCGGCCACGGCCCGGTCGGCCGGCCAGGCGTGCTTGTAGGGGCGGTCGTGGGTGAGGGCGTCGAAGACGTCGGCGACGGTCACGATCCGGCCGCTGAGCGGGATGCGCTCGCCTTTGAGGCCGTGTGGGTAGCCGCTGCCGTCCCAGCGTTCGTGGTGGGTCAGGGCGATCTCACGGCCCAGTTGCAGGACGGGGACTGGACTGTCGGACAGGATCCGGCCGCCGATCAGGGTGTGGGTCTTGACGTGTTCGAATTCTTCTGGGGTGAGCTTGGCGGGTTTGAGTAGCACCACGTCGGAGATGCCGATCTTGCCGATGTCGTGCAGCGGGGCCGCTTGCCGCAGGCGCTGGACCTGCTGGTCGGGCAGCCCGAGGGCCGCGGCCAGCCGGGCCGAGACCTCGCCGACCCGCAGGGTGTGCTGGTGGGTGTCGTCGTCGCGGTATTCGGCGGCCAGCGCCAGCCGCTGGAGGATCTCGTTGCGGGCGTCCTCGAGCTGGGCGGTGCGGTCATAGACGCGCTGCTCGAGCGCCTGGTTATGGCGGCGCAGCTCCAGGTGCAGCCACCGGGTCTCCAGCAGGTTGCCGCTGCGTAGCAGCACCTCGGTGGCGTCGAACGGCTTGAGCAGGAAGTCGTTGGCGCCACCCGACAGCGCCTGCTCTGGCCTGGGTCGACATGTCGGCGGTCAGCACCAGGATCGGCAGGTAGGTCCCCTCGGGGATCACCTGGCGTAGCTGGGTCATGACCGCCAACCCATCCAGGTGGGGCATGGCCAGGTCGAGCAGGACCAGGTCGGGGTCGAACCGGGCGAAGATTGCCAGGACTTGGCCGGGGGTCGGTGGTGGCGGTGTGGTTGCGGTAGCCGGCTTGGTCGAGGATGCGTTCCAACAGGAGCACGTTGGCCGGCTCGTCGTCGACGATGAGGATGCGGGCGTCGCCCGGTGCCGGTCCCATGGCTAGCGCCGGGCCGCCTGGAGCAGCTGGTCGACGACCTCCAGGAACCGGGTGACGTCCAGCGGCTTAGTCAGGTACTGCCTGGCGCCGGCCGCGAGCAGCCGCTGGATCTGCCCGGGGGTGGCGTCGGCGCTGAGGACCACAACGACCGGCAGGTGAGCGGTGTGCGGGTCGGCTTGGAGGCGTCGCAGGACCTCCTCGCCGCCGATGTCGGGCAGGTGCAGGTCGAGCAGGATCAGGTCGGGCTGGTGCTGGCGTGCCAGGCCGTGGACGAGCTGGCCTTGGGTGGCGGTGAGCAGCCGCACCCCGCCCCGCTGGCCGAGCAGGCGTTCGACCAGGCGCAGGTTGGAGGGGTTGTCCTCCACGTACAGCACGGTGTGCTCGGGTCCGGCATGGTGGTCGTGGACCGGTGCGGGCCGTGCCGATAGGTCCCGCTGGTAGCGCTCGAGCGGGTCCTCGGCGACAGCCAGCTCGAGGGTGAACGTGCTGCCCTGGCCCTGGACGCTGTGCGCGGTGAGTGTGCCGCCCATCGCCTCCGCAAGGCCCTTGGACAACGCCAGGCCCATGCCGGTGCCTTGGATGTCGGTGTGCTCGGCACCCAGGCGGTCGAAGGGGGTGAACAGCCGCTGCAGCTTGTCGGCAGGGATGCCCGGGCCGGTGTCGTGCACGAGGATGCGGTCCGGCCGTCGGCGGCGGCCTTGCAGGCGAAGCCGATGCTGCCGCCATGGCGGTTGTACTTGACGGCGTTGGAGGCCAGGTTCAGCAGGACCTGCCTGAGCCGCTGCCGGTCGGCCTGGACGACCCCCGCGCAGCCCTGCTCGGACGGGGCCTGGATGCGGATCTCCCGTTCGGCGGCCAGGGGCCGGATGAGGTCGATGGTCTCCTTGAGCAGCTCGTACACGTTCACCGCCTCCGACGACAGCGCCAGGCTCCCGGTCTCGATGCGGGAGATGTCCAGGACCTCGTTGATGAGCCCGAGCAGGTGCCGTCCGCCGTTCAGGATCTGCTGCACGCACTCCTCCTGCCCGGGCTCCAGGCCGTCCATCTTCAGGACCTGGCTGAACCCCAGGATGGCGTTGAGTGGGGTGCGCAGCTCGTGGCTCATGCGAGAGGAACTCACTCTTCGCGCGGTTGGCCCGCTCGGCCTCCTGCTTGGCTCGCTCGGCTTCCTCGGTGGCTCGGTCATGGTCCAGTGAGGTCTTCAGGCGAACGATGATGGCGCCCATGACCAGCCCGATCCCGAGGAAGAAGCCGAGTCGGGCCGTCCAGTCCAACAGCTGCTGCTGTGCACCGGTGGGCACGTCAAGGGGCAGCAGCGGGCCAGCGAGCAGGCCTGCCGCCACGGCCGTGGCAGCCGCTCCGGCGAGACCGAACCGCGCCGCCGCAAGCAGGACCGGAACATAAAACCAGTGCGGAGGGACACGGCCGGCTCCGCCGAGTGCGTAGCTTGTAACCCACGACACACCGAGCAGCACGGCGACGACGGCGAGGCCACGGCCGCGGGAGGAGGCCCCTTGAGCCCCGATGGCTCTGGCCGTCCACTGCCGGTCTCGGTGCTGGCGGTGGGGGCCCGCTGCGTCATCTCTCCCGACATCGGCCATGTCTCCTGGGTCGGAAGTGCAGCAGGCCCGCTTGAGAGGGTGTCCCGGGTCCGACGCTCGTATCGATGTCAAGCGGCACTGTTGCATCTGGCGATCACCGCCTTCGACGTCCCCCACTGGGGTCCGGAAGGTCACGTCGCGCAAGTTGGTGTCATAACCAGCGCCGTCGGTGCGCCTATGCGACCTGTAGCTCCTTTCCGGTCGTCGGGTTGGTGGTGAGCTCGGCCATCGAGGCCTCGCTGAGGTAGCGGCGGTTGACCAGCCACGTCGTTCTGCTCCAACAGCAGACTGCCCGCCAGCCGCAGCAGCGCGGCGTCGTTGGGGAACACGCCCACCACATCGGTGCGTCGGCCGATCTCGCGGTTGACCCGCTCCAGCGGGTTGGTAACTGGTATGAAAGGCGGTGGATGCCGCCTGCGCCCACGGATCGGCTGCTGGTGGTCGCCGGCGAGCTGAGGAGTACGGTGCGACCGTCCGGGACAGGGGCATCCGGGAGCAAACGCAGGTTTGGGCAGGCCGGTGATCGTTCGATGGGCTGCGAGCCCGAGTTAGTACATGGCCGCCCCTGCGACTCGCCCGGCTGCGCTGCGAGCGCGGATCCGTAGGTGTCGTTTGGCCCACCTGTGCTCCCCAGCCAGCAACCCTTGCAGGTGAAGGAGGAGCGGGATGCGACGATGCATCGGGCTGGACGTCCACCGCGAGTTCGCCCAGGTCGCCATCTGGGAGGACGGCGTGGTGTGGCAGGCGGGCCGGATCCAGACCACCCCGGAGGCGCTGCGGCTGTTCGCCGACAGCCTGTGCGCCAGCGATGAGGTGGCCCTGGAGGCGACCGGCAATACCTATGCGATCGCGCGGCTGCTGGAGCGCCACGTCGGCCGGGTGGTGGTCTCCAACCCGCAGAAGACTCGGGCGATCGCCGAGGCCAAGGTCAAGACCGACAAGGTCGACGCGGCGGTGTTGGCGGGGCTGCTGGCGGCCAATTACCTGCCCTCGGTGTGGCTGCCCGACGACCAAATGCACGCGCTACGCCGTCAGGTCACCCGCCGCGCGCATATCGTGCGGCAGCGGACCCGGCTGAAGAATCAGGTGCAGTCGATCCTGCACCGCAACCTCATCCCGCGCTGCCCGGCCGCCGACCTGTTCGGTAACAAGGGCCGCGCGTGGCTGGCCACCCAGGACCTGCCCCAAGACGAGCACCAGGCAGTCGGGGCGCTGCTGCGCCAGCTCGACTTCCACGGCCAAGAGCTGCGGATCGTCGACGCCGAGCTCGGCCGGGTGGCGCTGGAACGCGCCGAGGTCCGCCGGCTGCTGACCATCCCGGGCGTGGACGCCACCGTAGCGCTGGCGATCGTGGCCGCGGTCGGCGACTTTCAGCGGTTCTCCTCCCCGCAGCGGCTGGTGAGCTATCTGGGTCTCAACCCGCGCGTGCGCCAGTCCGGCGGCCAACCAGCCCAGCACGGCCGGATCACCAAGCAAGGCCGCGCCCACGCCCGCGGCATGCTGGTGGAGGCCGCCTGGGCCGCGGCCAAGACCCCCGGGCCGCTGCGCGCCTTCTACGAACGCGTCCGCGCCCGGCGCGGCATGCAGGTCGCCGTGGTGGCCACCGCCCGCAAGCTCGCCACACTGTGCTGGCACCTGGTGGTCGGCGAGCAGGACTATGCCTTCCAGCGACCCTCGCTCACCGACAAGAAGCTCCGGGCGCTGGAGCTGCGCGCCGGCATGCCGCCCCGGCGCGGACGCAAGGGCACCGCGGCCGCCTATTCCCTCAAGGAGGTCCGCCGGCGCGAGCGGGCGCTCACCGAGCAGGCCGAGGTCGCCTACCGCCAGCTCGTCGCCGGCTGGCAACCCAAGCGGCCAGCGACCAAGCCCCGATGACGACCTGATAGCAAGGGGCGTGGCCGCCACCACTGGGCCGCGACGTTTGGGCCCTCAAGGGGCAAGCTGCGCGGCAGGGCTTCCAGCCCCACGACCCTGCTCTTGGCTCCGGGGTCGACCACGCCCGACCAGGAGGCTAACCCCGTCCCAGCCGGCCGACAATGCCACACAGGCCTTGAAACTTTCATCCGTGCTGCGCAGCTTGGAGTGGTGGGCGGCCGGGAAGGCGTAGAAGGCCAGCAGGTCGGGCTCGGCCTCCAGCAGCAGCCGGGCGACCTTCGGCACCCGGCCCTCCAGATGGGCGACGGTCTTGCCCAGCAGCCGCTGGGCCTCCTCGAGGTTGCCGGCGCGGAAGATCGGTCGGATCGCGGCGCCGACCAGCTGCTGCAGATCCTTGGGGCAGTGTCCGAGGGCGTCGCGCAGGAAATGGACGGTGCAGCGCTGCCACGGCGCACCCAGCACCTGGGCGATCGCCTGTTTGAGGCCCTCGTGGGCGTCGGAGACCACCAGCTGCACCCCGGCAAGGCCGCGGCGGACCAGCGAACGCAGGAACTCCCGCCAGAACGCCTGGGTCTCGGCAGCACCACATCCACGCCGATGACCTCGCGTTGGCCGCCATGGTCCACGCCGTAGGCGACCACCAGCGCTCGGTGCTCGACCCGCCCGCCGGCCCGCACCTTCTCGACCTTGGCGTCCAGCCACAGGTACGGATAGGCGCCGTCCAAGGGCCGCTCCCGGAACGCGGTGACCTGCTCGTCCAGCCCACCGCACAACCTAGACACCTGGTCCTTGCCGATTCCGGCCAGCCCGAGGGCCTCCACCAGCCGGTCGACCTTGCGGGTCGACACCCCGTTGACGTAGGCCTCCTGGACGACCGCGACCAGCGCCTGCTCGCTGCGCCGGCGCGGCTCCAGCAAGCTCGGGAAGTACGACCCGGAGCCCAGCCTGGGATGGCCAGCTCGATCGAGCCGACCCGGGTGTCCCAGGCCCGCTCCCGGTAGCATTGCGGCGCGCCACCCGGTCGGGATGGCGCTGGCCGTAGCCGGCGCCGGCGCGCTGGGAGACCTCGGCCTCCATCAGCTGCTCGGCCAACCAGCACACGGCCTGCCGCAACACGTCGGCGTGCTCGTCGGCCAGCACCTTGCCGACCAACTCGCCCACGCTCATCCTGCCACGTCGGTCATCGCGGTGCTCCTCTCGTTGGAACCAAAGCACCGACGATTCTCAAAGCCCGCGGTGGCCGACCTACCGGCAACCCTCACCAGCCAGTGACACCACAAGACGCGACGCTACTGTCCGGAATGTCGCCGACGATACTCAAGATTGGTCGTTTTGGGTGGTTATCACGACCTCTGGGTGGGAGGCGGACTCCACTTTGCTACTCGCCAGCGACGTCCTTGGCCCAGATGCAACAGCCCCCCCTTGAGGGGGACCAGGTCGCGGTGGTGGTCTGCCGGGCACGCCCGCGCCGGGTGGTTAGGCACGGGCGTGGCAGGCTACGAGCGTGCCGAGCAGGCGTTCTTGCCCATGCTGTACGGGTGCCTCTACCGGTTGCGGCTGACCCGGGTTGTCGCGGCACGGTGGTGCCCTTGACAGGGAAACCTCCTGGTCGGCGCCGGTTCGCGAGGTTGTCCAGGGCCGTGCGGGTGAGCATGTCTTGCCCATCGTCGTCGCCTCGGCTCGGCGGATCACGGTGGAAACGCGCTGGTCAACGGATTTGCCTGTCGTCGTCGGAGGGGGCACCGCTATGGGCAAGACTCGGATGTCGACTGCAGCCCACGAGCAGGCGCTGAGGATGGAGGCTGGCTTCTCCGTCGGATCGACGGACACCTTCCTCGACAAGGCGATGCAGTGAGGTCGAGGAGACGCCCTGTTGGGGCACCGGAGGGGCACAGCAGGGCAGCGTGGACCCAGGGTGGGGCATCTGCCCCTGGTGTGCCCCTGATTCGCCCTCGCGCATGCTATAGGTCGCGCACTTCACGCCCGCCACCTGATCGTCTAAAGAGTCGGCGCAACGAGGCCTTCAATCTCGGTGTTGGCCTCGCGATCCCGACCCGTTCCTGGTCTCGGGGTGGAACGGCCGGTAGAGAGTCCTTCAGGGCCACGCGGTTCTGCGCGCTCTCGGCCTGCCGCGCCTTCTCGGCCTGCTGCTCGATCCTTGCGAGCACAGACTGAAACTCGGCAACCCAGGCCAACGTCTCGTTCTCAACCTCGTGGAGGACGGCCGCGCCGAAGACCTTTATTCGCTGCAGCAGCTCCATGCACTGGCCGGATGTAACGGGGGAGTCTCGTAAGGTTGCGTTCATGATCGCCCAGTCCATCTGGAACTCAAGCAAGAGACGCTGCAGCGCCATGGAGGTCGTCAGATAGCGCATCCAGGCAGAGGAGAAACCGAAGAACCGGTCGAGGCCGACACAGGCAGCGGCGAGGGCGAGCAACACGTAGCCCCACTCGGCGCCGACGGCCTTCACGCCGCTGACACGGAGCAGCGGGACT
This sequence comes from Actinomycetes bacterium, assembly GCA_036000965.1. Taxonomy (NCBI): domain Bacteria; kingdom Bacillati; phylum Actinomycetota; class Actinomycetes; species Actinomycetes bacterium. The sequence continues at coordinate 2,063 of DASYUT010000045.1, read as the reverse complement.
AGGCCACCCGCAGCCGTCAGAATGATCGTCAGGAATCGGAGGACACGCGACCACCGCGCCTTGGAGCGCTTGTCGCGCACGTACCAGTTAATGGCCTCGAGAGCTTGAGACTCGACGTGCACGTATAGCATCTGGATCGAGGGCATGGCAGCAGACGACGGCCAAGAGAGCGGAGGGAGCCTTCTACCGGTGAGGTCGTTGGCCAGGGCCTCGGCAAAGTGCGGGCTTGTCTCGTTGGTGATGGTCGCGCACGTTCGCCCTTGACGGGCAGAGCCGCACAGGGAGTAGGTTCGCCACGGAACACCCGCCGTGGAAGGACCGGGCCATGGAAGGCGCCAGTCGAACCGCGATCATGACCGCACAGTTCCGCGCAGCCCACGCCCTGGTGGATCCCGATCCGATCTTCGAGGACAGGTTCGCGCTGGCGCTGGCCGACTGCTCTGCGGCCGACGTCAGGGAGTTCTTGGCGGCGAACGCCCCGGACTCGTGCGCGCACGTGGTGCGCCTGTTCGTGTGCCAGCGTTCGCGGTTTGTGGAGGAGGAGGTTGAACGCGCCGTCGGCAACGGCGTGGCCCAGTACGTCGATCTCGGCGCCGGTCTGAACTCGTTCGCCTGGCGCCGGCCCGAGCTGATGGCCGGGCTCGCCCTGTTCGAGGTCGACCACCCGGCCACGCAGGCATGGAAACGCGCACGGCTCACCGCCACGGGACTGGCCTGTCCGCCGAACCTGCAGTTTGTGGGCGTCGACTTCAGGGCCGCCGATACCCTCGGCGAGCGCTTGACCGCCGCCGGCTTCGACCCCGCGCGAGCGTCGATCTGGTCCTGGTTGGGCGTCATCCAGTACCTACCGCTTGCGGCCGTGCAGTCCACGCTGCGCGCGGTGGCGGGGTTGGCTGCGCCAGGATCGAAGCTAGTAGCTTCCTACGGGGTCCCCGACGAGCTGATGGACCCCGCCTCAAGGGAGTTCACGGAGCTGACCCGCGCGTTCACGGCCCGAATCGGCGAGCCGCAGATCACCTGGGTCGCGCCAAGCGACATCGAGGCGGTCGCACGGGCGGCTGGCTGGCCGCGCGTGCGCAGCGTGGATCCTTCGTCGTTCGCGCCATGGTTTGCCGGACGGACCGACGGGCTGGCACCCGTGAGGGCCGAGTGGCTGCTCGTCGCCGAGATGGGGACACCGTAGGACCAGCCAGGCATGCCGGCGACGCACCTCCGGGTAACTCCCACCTGGGTGCGACGCCGGTACTGGCATCCGCTTCAGGAAGGAGCGCGAAGCTATGTCCACTGAGGAGAACAAGCAGCTTGTGCTGCACTGGAAAGAGGAACTCTGGGGCAGGAGGAACTTGAACGTCGTCGATGAACTTTGCGGTCCGGACTACGTCGGCCGTATCAGTGGTGTCCCTGGACCAGTCCAAGGCCGGGAGGCACTCAAGCAACTGATTGCCTCCTACTTCGCCGCCTTCGATGTCGATGACACGCCAGAATTCCTCGTCGCAGAGGGCGACATGGTGGTCATCCACGATACCTATCGGTTTAAGCACAAAGGTGAGTTCCAGGGCATTCCAGCAACTGGGAAGGAGGCCAGCATCACCGGTACCGACATCTACCGGATCGCCGAAGGCAAGATCGTGGAACAGTGGGTCGAAGGCGACCTGCTTGGCCTCATGCAACAACTCGGCATCCTCCCCACGCCAGGCCACGGCGAAAGCTAGCCTCAGTTTTTCACGAGGGCGCGTGAGGTGGTTGGCTGAATCGGCAAGGTGCCCTCTGAGCTGGGAGAATGCGGCTGTCTGAGGTCGCATCACCGGCTGAGGAGGGCAACCTTGCGGGTGCAGGCCTCCATCGAAGTGATGTGATGTCCGTTTCATGCGTGTGCCAGGCCAAGGATGGCGAGCGGCCGGGCTGGGTCGCGGCCGGTATGATGCCCCTTATCTGTGGCGGGACTCTCGGTCAACGTGTAATCCCGAGGGTGTGCTGCTGTTTGGTTGCTGGCTAGGCACGGCGAACTGAGCCGAGGGTCAAGATGGAGCGCCCGCAGCGCAGCGAGGACGAACGATCTTGAC
>DASYUT010000044.1 GCA_036000965.1 Actinomycetes bacterium | reverse complement strand
AACGGGTCACCGGACGCACCGATCGGTGCGTGGTCACCGTCCGTCCCGCTCCGCCGGGTGCCGGGCCACCCAACCCGGTCCTCGGCCTGCCCGCCATCGTCGGGGAGCCCGCCGACAGCCTGCTGGACCACCTCGCTGATGAGCACGGCATCGGCAGCGACACCGGGCGCTTCGTGCTGCACGCCCAAGGTGTGAGCGGGCTGGTCAAAGAGCACGACCTGGATCACACCGAGAACTCCGCCGACCAGCTCGGCCATGCCCACCCCACCCCATGGTGTGCAGCCGCGGGCCTCTGCGCAGCCCATCGCCGACCGCAGCCGGACCGCCGCCATTGACGACGACCCGATGACCGCGCTCGACCACCACCAGCCCGAGTCGGCGCAGCGGGCTGGCCAACCCCGCACACCTCCCGCGGCCAGCGCGGGTTCCCACCCGCCAGTATCACCAGCAAGGAGCCGCCCATGCTCTGGAGCGACAAGCTGACCGTCGAGGCGCTGATCCAGGCGCTGGAGGACTGCGACCCCCATGCGGAGGTTCGCCTTGCCCACCAGCCGAGCTGGCCGCTGCAGTTCGCGGTCGACCCCGACCATCCCGCCGCCGCCCTGGACCTGGAGGACGGGCCGGTGGTCTTCCTCCGGGAGGGTGAGCCGCTCGGCTACCTGCCCGAGCCCGCCCGCACCCAGCTCGGCTGGTAGCCACCGGCGACCGCACCGCCGACCAAGCGCGATCCGGGTGAATGGACCGCCGGGGCCGAGCGGCAGGGGGAGCCGTCCTGGCCACGCCAACATCCGGTCGGCGGCATGTCGGCGGTGGGCCGGTGTGCCGGTAGGCCTCCGGGTCAAGCTCGGAGGCCACCACCAGGCCGTTTCCGCTGGACGGTGGCGTTGTGCCGCGGCGGTTGACGTCGCGACTGGTGGCGCTGTTCCGCATGCGGGCGCTGGCGTTCCTCTCAAAGGGTTTCGCCTGCGCCCGCATGCCGGCCCCGCACCACGCTCCCGGCCGCCGAAGCGGCCGGCAACCCACCCGATCACTCGGGCACCCGGTCACCCAGCACCGTGTACGTCGCTGCGACCGCGGGAGGTCGCCGGCTCACACCTCAGCGGAGGCAGGGATGCACCAGCACCTCGATCACCAGACCACCGACCAGCCGCCGCCCACCCCGGCCGCCCGGCCCACCCACCAGCGACCCCGCCAGCCCGCCCGGGCCCGCACGACCCCGCAGCGGCTGGCGAGGCTGGCCGGCCGGCTCACCGACCGCGACCGGATGCTGTGTCGGCTGCTGGCCGAGCATCGCGTGCTCACCACCGGCCAGCTCACCGACCTGGCCTTCCCCGGCACCGACACCGCCGAGCACCGGCTCGTCATCCTGCATCGGCTGGGCGTGGTGGACCGCTTCCGTCCCCACCGGCGGCAGGGTAGCGCCCCCTACCATTACGTCCTCGGGCCCGCCGGGGCGGCGGTGCTGGCCGCCGAGCGGGGCGTCACCAGAAAGCAGCTCGGCTGGCGCCGCGACCGGCTGCTCTCGCTGGCGGCCTCGCAGCAGCTCGCCCACCTCGTCGGCGTCAACGGGTTCTTCTGCGCGCTGGCACGCGCCGCCCGCCAGCAGCCCGGCGCGGTGCTGGTGGCCTGGTGGCCGGCGCAGCGGTGCGCGGCGCGCTGGGGCAGCCTGGTCCACCCCGACGCCTACGGCCGCTGGCGCGAGCAGGGCGTCGGCGAGGTCGACTTCTTCCTGGAGTACGACCGGGGCACCGAGCCAACCGCGCGGCTGGCCGGCAAGCTCACCGGCTACGCCGACCTGGCCCACGCCACCGGCATCGCCACCCCGCTACTGGTGTGGCTGCCGACCCCGGCGCGGGAGGCGGCCGCCCGCCGCGTGCTGCTCCACCCGGCCGTGCGGGTCGCCACCGCCGCCCCCCTCACCCCCCGCGGCCCCGCCGAGGCGGTCTGGCTGCCGGTCGGCGGGAGCGGGCCACGCCGTCGACTGGCGGCCCTCGCCGACGCCTGGTATCCCCACGACCCCGCCCAGCACCCCACCCCGACAGAGGGGAGGCACGCATGACCAGGTTCGAGGAAGGCGACCGCGTGGAGCTGGTCGTCACCGACGACCCCTCCATGCGGCCGCGCCCGGCGACCAGGGCGCCGTCCGGCGATGCACAGCAACCCGTGGCCAGCCGTCGACGTGGCTCCGGGACTCGCGATCGACCCTGTGAATGCCGCCCGACGCCGGCGACCAGCTCCGCAAGCTGCCCGGCAGCCAGCCCGCCACCCTCCGCCCCGACCGCCGCGTCCAGGTCACCGACCCCACCCGGCGACCCGGACCCGCCGGCCCGCCCTACCGCCAAGCAGGAGATGCCCATGGCGTTCAGCTTCCACTGGGTCGACATCCCCGACGAGCTCCGCGACGCCCACAACGACGCCTACCACGCGGCGCTTGCGGCCAGCGAACTCGCCGACCAGCGCAACGCCGACCTCATCGCCCACGGCGTCAAGCCCTTCGACCCCCTGCTCGATGACCCTGCAGCTGCCGACCTCCGCGCGGTCGCCATCCACGCCGACCGCCGTGCCGCCTGGGATGCCTACCTGCGCACCGGCGGCGCCTACTACCAGCTCAACAACACCGCCACCCGGCTGGCCTGTGACCGGTTGCGCCAGGCCGGCGCGGTCCAGCCGACCCGCCCGCCGCGTCTGCCCCAGCCCGCCGCCTACGGCACCAGCCACGACGAGTGGGCCGCCTACGACGAGGCGCTCGAACTCCCGCCAGCCGTTCACCCCCAGCGGCGGGCTCCAAGCGTTCCTGAACGACTACCGCGCGGCCGCCGCCGACCCCGTGCGGCGCCCGCGTGATCGCCCAGCACAAACTCGAGGGCCTGCACGAATGGATCATCACCCCCCAGGAGCTGCGCGCGGCGCTGCCCCGCGCGCCCGAAGTCGCCAAAGACGACCAGGGCGAGCCGATCGGGTGGTGGATCCCCTGGCTTGAGTTCCTGCGCCGGGCCGCCAGCCACGGCGGGACCGTCGTGCGCTAACCAGACCACCCCAGCGCCCGCCCGGCCGGCGCTCCGCCGCCGCGGAACCCCGTTCGGGCCCGTCGACGCGCTCGCGGCCACGACTTCGACCATCCCAGCGGCCATCCCCAGAGCGGCCACCCCCGGATAGGAGGAAGCCCATGCACGCCGACAAGGTCACCGTCGTCGACCTGATCGAAGAGCTGGAAGCCTGCGACCCTGACGCCGAGGTCCGCCTCGCCCAGCAGCCCGCCTGGCCGTTTGAGTACGCCATCGATCGCGACCACGCCGCCGTCCAGGTGCAATCCGGCGACGACGACCCGGTCGTCCATATCGGTGAGGGCGCCCAGCTCGGCTACCTCCCCGAGACCGTCCGCAAGCAGCTCGGCTGGTAGCCAGCCCACCAGCACTCAGCAGGGAGGCGCCAGCCTGTGAGCACCCGATCCGTCATCGCCCGCCCCAGCCCCGACGGCGGCTTCCACGGCACCTACTGCCACAACGACGGCTACCCCGCCCACCAGGGCCGGGTGCTGTTCGACGCAGTCACCGGCCACTTCGACGGCGACCCCGACGCTGCCTGCCGCTACCTGATCGACGAGCACCCCGCCGGCTGGTCGGTGCTGCACGGCGACTTTGACGCCCCACCCGGCTACCGGCCCGGCTATGACCCCCAGGACCTGCGCAACCAGTGCTACTGCCACGGCGGCCGCCACGACCCACCCCGCCCGCCGCTCACCGACCACACCGCCCGCGCCGCCTGGGTCGACTACGCCTACGTGATCCAACCCGAACGACTGCGGGTGCTCACCGCCCTCGACCGCGGCTGGCGGCCGGTCGCCGAACCGGCCTGGACCGACAGCCCCGACTGGGACGCCATCGACGACCACGCCAGGGGTGTCCGCCGCCGAGGATGGTCGTGACCACCACCCGCCGCCAGGTCGTCGCTCCGGCGACAGGCCACCCGCGCCAGTGTGAGGGCCGCCCCGGCGGCCGCCGGCAACCCCTGCTACCGGCCAGGCCGTGCGCGGCCCACGACCGGCCCACGCGCCGTGGCAGGCCAGCCACGACCGGCTCCTACCAGCGTGACAGGTCGGGCGTCGTCGCCCGCCCGGAGCGGCTGTGGATGCGTGGCTGCGTCGCGCCGAGCGCCCGGGAACGCAACGGTCTCCGCCACTGTCGTCGACTCGCGAGCCGTCGGCCAGGGCAGGTGAAGGGAAGAGGAACGCGCCACAGCAGCGGCGGACACGAAACCCTTGACCGGCCGCGGAGACAGGCCGGTCCCCCAGATTCGGCCGTGCCCGGCGGCACCACCCACGGGAACGTGCAACCTGATCGGAGGTGACCATGCCCGAGGATCCCCACCAGCCGCGCTACCCCGACGTCCAGGTGCAGCTGTCCGGCGAGGACGGCAACGCGTTCGCGATCCTGGGCCGCACCGCCGGTGCGCTGCGCCGCGCCGGGGTGCCCCAGGACGAGATCGACGACTACTTCGCGGAGGCCACCAGCGGCGACTACGACCACCTGCTGCAGACCACCATGGGGTGGGTCGACTGGGAGTAGCCGCTACGTTCGATCGGCCGACCTGCTCAGCACGGGTGGACGCCGCCTAACGGCCTGCGCGTGTCGGGCGCGTGGTGGGTCGTGACGGGCGGCGATGTCAGCTGGCAGATCACGACTTTGGCGACCCGGTCGACGTCGGCCGCGGTGATGTGCCGCCAGATCGGAAGGCAGATGTGGCGGGCGCAGAAGCCCTCGGCCCCACACCGCCACCGCCAGCCAGCCGCCGCTGCGTCCCGGTAGCCGAAGGGGGCGGTCGGGCGTGGGCGCCCGGTGGCGGCATCCCTACGCCGCTGTTCATGCGCATTTTGACGGCCTCGCCGAGGCGGCCTTGACCGGCGGTACCTGACGGACAGGATGGGGTCGGCTGGCGCGCCGGAGGGGGTTGGGGGGTGGCCGGCGGCGAAGGAGCCGCGCTCGACCTCGCCGTCGGCCCTTGCCCCGCCGGGACCAGGCTTCTCCGCGCCGGTCCCGGCCGTCGGGTCCCGGTCGCCGCGCGCCGCAGCCGACCAGAGGCGGTGGCGGGCGTGGTCGGGACCGATCGCCAGGTACGGCAGCCCGGCCGCCGCCCAGCCCGACACAGCCAGACGGACCAGCCGCCTCATGGGGTGGGGTCGTCCTCGGAGCGGCGCAGGATGGCCTGGATGCGCGCGCTGGTGACGACCGTGTGGTGCAGCCGCAGGTCCGACAGCAGCGCCAACGCGCCGACGAACACCAACCCGGCCACGATCAGCCAGCCCACCGCACCTGCCCCCCCGAACCGGTCCGAACGCGGCTACGGCGGGCGGCGGTTTGCTGCTGGATGCGCTCCAGCCCGACGCTGGCCACCACTCGCAACCCTAGCGGGGTCAGCTCGACCAGGTCGTGGCCGCAGCCGGCGACGAGGTCGCGGCCGAGCAGACCGGCCAGCACGTCATGACGCAGGGCGTAACGGTGCAGCCGGCCATCCACTCGGGCGATGGTCACCAGCGCGTCCAGCAGGTGATCGGGCAGCCGAGGCAGCCCCGGCGCACCCTGGGACGGGGCGACGGAGGGGTGTCGCTGGTCGCCGAGCCGCCAGCGCAGCCCAGCATCGTCCAGGCGGTGGGCACGGTGGGGCGCGGCAGGCATCGGATCGGCTGTCCTCTTGGTTGGCTGCCGGTCAGGTGGGTTCAGACACGGGTCAGGGCAAGGCCAGCGGCTCGGCTGCCATCGCGGATGTGAGGATTCGGAGTGGGGCAGGGCTTAGCTGCCGCGGTCCCGGCCAGGTCGTGGCGGGTCTCGCCCCGCCGGCCCCGGGATGGCGGCCAGCACCGCCGCATGCAGCAGGCGGTTGCTGGCGACGGTGACCCGGCCCTCAGTCCAGGGCCGCCCAGCCAGGTCGGTGACACAGCCGCCCGCCTCGGCCACCAGCAGCACGGGCGCGGCCAGCTCCCATGCCCGCTCGTCGTTCTGCCCGACCGCCACGTCCACAGCGCCCTCAGCCAGCAGGCAGAACATCAGGAAGTCGCCGATCCCGCGGGCACGCCAGCAGCGGCCGGCAAGATCGGCAAACCAGGGATCGAGGCGCAGGTGGCCGTAAGCCAGATGCGCGCCGGCCAGGTCATCGACCCGCGAGACGGCCAGTGGCCGGGGGGAGGGGTCCAGGGGGCCGGTGGTCCAGGCGCCCTGGCCGCGGGTCGCCCACCAGCGGCGCCCTATCGCCGGGGCGGAGATCATAGCCACCTCGGCGCGGCCGTCGATCTCCAAGGCGAGCAGGGTGGCCCACCAATCCACTCCCCGGACGAAGTTGCTGGTCGCGTCGACCGGGTCGAGCAGCCAGCGCACCCGCCGGCTGCCTCCGGTGCCGCGCTCCCCGCCGAGCACGCCCTGCTCGGGCCGGTGGGTGCGCAGCAGCCGGCGCAGCGCAGCTTCCACGGCCCGATCCGCCTCGCTGACCTCGGTCCGGTCGGGCTTGGTGACCACCAGCAGCTCAGCATCCCGGTACAGGTCCAGGCTGATGCGGTCGGCGGCATCAGCTAATAGCCGCGCGAACGCCAGGTCGTCCGCCTCCGTCATCGCCGCGATGGCCGTCATGTCAGCGCCTCGCGGATCGCGGCCAGGAAGGCGGCGTTGTCGGCTGGCGTGCCCACCGTCAGCCGCCGATGGGCGACCAGACCCCGAAGGCCGAACACGTCGTGATCCAGCGTGCCGGTGACGCCCTTGCCGAGGTGCGGCCGTACCCGCGGAGCGTCGCGGCCGGTCCCGCCAGCCTCTGGATGCGCTTGGGACTGCGGATGCCGAGCGGCGGCGCTGGTGTCTTGCGGGGCCGATGCGAAGACCAAATAGCCCAACATGGGCCACAACCTACGAGAGGCTCAGGCGGACAACCCGCAGAAACACTGTGGGTGCCCCATAGATGGCCGTTCCAGACAATCCTGTCGCCATCCGCTGCTACGGCGGCACCTTCGAGGGCAACCACAGATCAGCGGCCCTATCCAACGTGACGTTCGTGGATGAAGCTCCAGCCGTACGCTGGTCGGCCACCTCTCCGCCCTATGACGTCGCCGCGGCACGAGGCATGCCGACATCTATCTGGCGTCCAAGCCGACAAGGCCATCCACTGCCGCAGCGGCCTCGACGGCTTGTGTTGGCTGTGGATCGCCCGGCTGTCGCGCCTGGGCCCACGTCGGGGATGTCGACGGCGGTTACTGCCAACGCTGGGCATACTATCGGGACTCCTGCGCGTGCGGGCCGAGGATGTGTGTCTGTGTCGAGCGACCAAAGCAGCTCTGGTGTGACGGAGAGGGATCTCGACCGGCGGCGGGTCCTCTACCTGATCGTGTGTGCCGCCGCTCCGGCGAGTCAGGCGGGCGCGCTGGTCGAATTGGCCCAGGCGGCCCAGTGGGACGTCTGGGCCATCGCCACTCCTGACGCGACTGCCTTTATCGATCTCGACGAGCTCGCCGCACGCACCGGCCACCCCGTCCGAACCAGGTACAACCGGCCGGGGGAGCCCGAGGGGCTACCACCGGCAGACGCCATCGTCGTCGCCCCGGCGACGCTCAACACCGTCAGCAAGTGGGCGGCCGGCATCTGCGACACGTTCGCGACCGGGCTGCTGTGCGAGGCGCTCGGGCTGGACATCCCGATCGCCGCGCTGCCGTTCGTCAGCGACGCCCAGGCCCGCCACCCCGCGTTCGCGCGGAGCCTCAGAGAGCTTCGCGCGTGTGAAGTCCGTGTCCCGTACGGCTCGGAGGTGCCCCCGCGCGGTGCGAATCGCCGCCGGGGCAGGGTCGCGGCGTTTCCTTGGCACCTGGCACTGCAGGCCCTTGACGACGCTGATCGGTCCTGAGCCATGCCCCCGCGAACGCAACAGCCTGATGGCACCGGTGAGCCCCAATATCATGGGCGTCGGACCGGGCGCCGATGGCGAGCAAGACGAGAGCCGTGATGGAACGAGAGATCGGCAAGCGGATCGGCGAGAACATCGCGATCTACCGACGCAGCCGCGGGCTGTCGCAGGTCGTGCTCGCCGGGCTGGTCGGCCGCACGGAGAGTTGGCTGTCGCAGATCGAGCGCGGGGTGCTGCGCATCGACCGCCTCTCAGTGCTCGTCGAGCTGGCCCGTGTCCTGAAGGTCGAGGTGGGTGACCTGCTCGGGGGACCACCGCTCCTCAAGTCCGGCAACGGCAGTGGGTACGAGGGCCTTCCTGCGCTGCGGCATGCCCTGCTACGCCCCGACCCCGTCGCGGGCATCCTCGAGCCAGATGCCGAGGACGAACCTCGCGCGCTTGCTGCGTTGCATCCAGACGTGGCCCACACTTGGCAGTTGTTGCATGCCTGCCACTACGCGGCGCTGGCAGCGATCCTCCCCGTGCTGCTGGCAGAGCTTCGGTCCGCGACCCGAGCGTTCGAGGCCGACGACCGCGCGGCGGCGTTCCGCCTGCTCGCCGAGCTGTACCAGGTGATCTCGGGGCTGATGAAGAAGCTCGGGGAGGCGGACCTGTCATGGATCGCCGCCGAGCGCAGCCTGGTCGGCGCCGAACGCGCGGGAGCGCCGCTGCTGGCGGCCGCCGGGGCGTGGCGGCTCGGCTGGACCTACCAAACCCTGGGCCGCCCCAAGGACGCGATCGAGATCGTGATGACTGCGGCGGCCGCACTGGAATCGGGTCTTGGCGTCGCGTCACCGCCGCACTTGTCGATGTGGGGCTCGCTGCACCTCAACGCCGCCATCGCCGCTGCCCAAGCCGGGGAGCGAGCCGCCGCCCGCGACCTGCTCGGTGAGGCACGAGCCACGGCGCGCCGCCTGGGCGTCGATCGCAACGACTTCCAGACCTTCTTCGGGCCGACGAACGTGGCGATCTACGAGGTTTCGATCCCGGTCGAGCTTGGCGACGGGGGCATCGCGGTGGAGCGCGCCGGCATCGACACCTCCGGCGTCAAGTCGTTGGAGCGGCGCGCCCACCACCTGATCGATATGGCCCGCGGCTACGGGCAGTGGGCCAAGGACAGCGAGGCGGTGCACACGCTGCTGGAGGCAGAGCAGCTCGCGCCGGAAGAGGTCCACTACAACGTCATGGTCCGGGAGTTCGTCCGCGACCTGCTCCGGCGGGAGCGCCGATCGATCAAACGCGACCTGCGCGGGCTCGCCCAGCGTGTTGGGGTGCTTGCCTGACTGCCGCGGTCGCCCGGCAGCGTGGCGCCGGGCGCGCCGGAGGGTCCAGGCGTGCGACCATGCCAGACCATGGATCCGGTGCCGCCAGCACGCCGTGCCGCAGCACAAGTGACCAGAGGTGCAGATCGGCGAGCGTATCGCGTACTACCGCCACCGCCGCGGCCTTTCCCAGGCTGAGCTGGCCGGTCACCTGGGCCGGACCCCGGCTTGGCTGGCGACGCTGGAGGGTGGCGCGCGACCGGTCGACCGCTGGGCGACGCTCATCAAGATTGCCGCGGTCCTCCAGGTACACGTACGGGACCTCGTCGGGCAACCGTTCCTGCTCGAGCTGGCCGCGGATGGGCGGCGTGGCGGGACGCGCGCCGTCCGCGACGCCCTCCTACGGTCGCGGGTGACGGCTGGGTCGCTCGACACCCCGGATCGCGGCCAGCCGCGGGAGCTTCCCCATCTCCGCGCCCGCGTCGCGCTGGCGTGGAGGCTGTGGCAGGCAGCGCGTTACGTGGAGCTTGGGGCGGCCCTCCCGGTGCTGCTCGAGGATGTCCGGCTTGCTACCGACCGGTCGGCCGGTGACGATCGCCGGGCAGCCTCTGGGTTGCTCGCCGAGAGCTACCAGATCACCGCGGACCTGCTCACCAGGCTCGGCGAGACCGATCTCGCCTGGGTTGCCACCGAGCGCGCCATCGCCGCCGCTGAGCACGCTGACGACCCGCTGCTCACGACCGCGGGCGTCTGGCACCTGACCGGCGTGCTGCTCGGCTCCGGGCGTCCTCGCGAGGCCACCGACGTTGCGCTGGCCGCAGCCGATCGCGTCACCGCCGACGATGCCGACGCGCCCGAGCGCCTGTCGCTACTCGGTGCCCTGCTGCTCGACGCCGCGATCGCCGCCGCCGTGCAGGACGACCGCGCGGGCGTGGGCGAGCTGTTGGGGAGAGCGGCGGCGGTGGCGCGCCGGCTCGGCGCCGACCGGAACGACCTTTGGACCCTGTTTGGGCCGACGGCCGTGGCGATCCAGGCGGTGACGGTGGCGGTCGAACTCGGCGACGGCACCATCGCCCTGGAACGCGCGCGGGCGGTCGACCCCGCCCCGCTCCCATCGCTGGCACGGCGCGCGCGGCACGCCATCGACGTGGCCCGAGCCCACACACAGACCGGGAGGGATGCCGCGGCCGCGGCCAGCCTGCTGCAGGCCGGGCGGCTGGCGCCGGAGGAGGTCCGCTACCAGCCGCTGGCTCGCGAGCTGCTCCGCTACCTGCTGCAGCGCCAGCACCCCATCCTCCCCGCCGAGCTGCGCGCCCTCGCCGAACAGGTTGGCGTGCTGGGCTAACGGGTTCCCACGAGGATGGGACCAAGACGCCGTCTCATCGAGACGGCTTCGGCGGCGACAGCGTTGACCCTCGCCTGCTGCCGGCTTCGCGGCAGCGGGCGGCGTTCCCTGGCGCCTGATGAGAATGCCGCGGTTCGTCACGGTCGAGGCACTATCCTGCTACGACGGCGTGGCCGGCGAGTGCCTCCCTATCAGATCCAGCTTGGTGAACAGGTCGCCGAAGACCGCGTCGCGGTCGACGGAGCGGACCTCACCGATCAGGTGTCGAGCGGCGTCATGACTCCAGGTTCCATCTGCGGTCAGGATGGGACTGTGGATCGCCATCGTCGGCAGCCAGGCAGGGTTGACCAGCCACGCGACGGGACCCAGATCCCACAGTGCCTTCGACCGGGCGAAGTGGTCGCGGTAGTAACCGGCGAAGAGGTCGGCCAGATAGTCCCCGATCTCGCCGCGGCCCCGAACGAACTGGTCGATCTCCGCCCGGGTCGTCCGAAGGTGCTCGGTCACGTTGACGCAGGGGACGTGGACGAGCGCAACCCCGCACTCGAACAGCACCCGGGAGGCATGCATGTCCTGGTAGACGTTGAACTCGACCGCGCGATGCCAGTAGGTCGGGTTGCCGCCAAGCCACACCACCACGATCCGATCGATGATCTCGGGTGCCGTCAGGATCGCCGAGGCCACGTTGGTCGGCGCGCCGATCGCCACCACATACAGCGGTTCGTCGCCGCCGGTTGCGCGCGCGATCAGGTCCTCGGCAGCCGGGCTCGCGGCCGGCCGATCTGGTCCGGGCAGCCAGGTCCGCGACCCTTTGTGCACGCGCGGGTCGTCACGGCACCCCAGCCGGTCAAGCACCCGCCGGACCTCGTCATAGCTCTTCAGCATCCCGTCCTCCGGACCGCGGGAACGTCCGCCATGGAAGGGAGCGGCATAGACCGCCTCAACCTCGATCCGCTCCGGGGACAAGACGGCATAGGCGAGTGCGAACTGGTCGTCGATCTCGTTTGCGGCGTCGGTGTCAAGCACCATCCGGGTAACACCTGTTGGCGCAGGCTGCAGGCGCGCCAGCCGAGCAGCGTCAGCGGCCAGCGCACGCGAGGTCCCTTCCGCCATCACGGTCCCTTCAGCGCTATGCCGCTTGAATGCTCCTACTCGTGGCCTCTGCATGGCGACCTGCTCAGGGCAGATCCTGGTCGGTCGGGGGGTGCCCGCCGCCCCGACGAACTCGTCACCGCGCCGGGTAAGCCAGGCAGCAGCCGCCCGCAGGCGGATGACGCCCTGCGGCCTCGCCCGCCACCTGGATCTTGACCGAACTCGTCGAGGACCACCTCGAGTGTCGCGGCCACAGGCTGCGGCCACAGGCCGAAGGCCGGCGCGATCAGCGCATGACCGCCACGCACAACGCCACGAGGTGCCCGAGCGGGACGGCGAACGAGCCACGGCCGGCGAGCGGGGCGACGCCCGACAGCCCGACAAGCACCGCTGAGCGCCGACGCTCGCTCACTCCATCAGGGCGATGGTCGCCTCGCGCCCGCATTGCTGGCTTGGGTTGACCGTAACATTTTGGTGAACTTGGGCTGTTGCGGCGTTATTGGGCTGCGCGTTCTTCGTCCTCGTAGTACGTTTCCGGGCCGTGTCCGTAAGTAGCCGTCAGTAGTCCTCATGGCGGGAACAGCGTACGGATGGTGACGGTCGTGCCAGGCCCCCTCAGCCGACTGGTCCGCCAAGCGCTCATAGGGCTCGCGCTTGGGCTTGCTGCCATGCTGGCCGCCTGCAGTTCACCGGCGAGGACCGATGCGGGTTCAGCGACCACGTCCACGCAGGTGGCCTCGTCGACTTCGTCGGCGCCGACGTCGACTACCGCGAGCGCCGAGGCGGCCGTGCTGGCCGCCTACCGGGCCTATTGGGGCGACATCATCGCGGCCGGCAAAACCGCCGACTGGCGCTCGCCGCGGCTGGACGACCACGCGACCGGGGCGGCGCTGGCCGCGGTCCGCGGCCACTACCGGGCGCTGAAGACGCTGGGGCTGGTCAGCCGCGGGACCGTCAAGCTCGATCCTCGGGTGGCCGAGCTGCGCGGGACCACGGCCCTGCTGGAGGACTGCACCGACACCAGCCGGTTTCTTCGTCGCGACGCCAAGACGGGCGTGCTTCGGGAGCGGCCGGCCACGAGCCGACCGGCTCGGTGATGCGCCTTGTGCTGGTGGACGGGACCTGGAAGGTCGCCAGGGCCACACGGAAGGCGGAGGTATGCGCAGGCTGACGATCCTGGTCGTGCTGGGGCTGTTGCTGGGGATCCCGACCGCAGCCCGCGCCGACGACCCGAGGTTCGGCCAAGACCCGGGCGGGGTAAGTGTGACGGTCGGAACCCCCGGTGCGTCCGGCGGGATCACTACGGCCGGCGGTAGCGGCGGGATCTCGTGCAGGTACGTGCCAGAGCGGCTGCCGACCAGCGGCGACATCAGCCATCAGGGCGAGCAGGGTCAGTGGTACTTCTACACCTGCACCGGCAGCCCGGACCTGCTGTTCGGCGACCTGTGGGTGCCGGCCGGCCGCCCGGCGGTCGACCCCGCGGTGCTCGCCCGCCAGGCCACCCGCTACCTGCCTCTGCCGGTCCCCGGCATCCGCACCAACCCGCCGCCGAGCCGGGATCAGCTCGTCCGCCTGCGGAC
>DASYUT010000043.1 GCA_036000965.1 Actinomycetes bacterium | reverse complement strand
GTCCCGTCCGCACACGCCAGCACGATCTTGCATCGCTGCGCCAGCGCCTGTGGCTACGTCCACTGGCCAACCCAAGGCTGCCGCGGTAGCACAGCCACCGGCAGGTCAAGACGATGCTCGCCTGTCAACCCAATACCCCTGTCAACCCAATGCCAAGGTCCTGTAACTGGTAGGTACTACGACCCCGTCGGCGGGGCGACGGTCAGGTCGGCGGGCCGTGACCGCAGATGGTGAACCGAGCCGCCACAGGTGAGATTGTGCTTGCTCGGGGGCGGCGGTCGGGCTGGGCGACGACGAGGAGGGGCGCATGGGCATGGCGGCCGACCTGGTGGTAATCGGGGGCGGTCCGGCGGGGGTCTCGACCGCGCTCCGGGCCCGCGAGCTGGGCGCCACGGCTGCGCTGGTGGAGCGGGGCAGCCTCGGCGGGAGCTGCACCAACGACGGCTGCGTGCCCACTCGGGTCCTCGCCAAGGCGGCCCGCCTGCTCAGGGACGCGGGCCAGGCAGCCGAGTTCGGTCTGGTCGGGTCGCCTCCCACGGTCGACCTGGTGGCCCTGCTGCGGCGGGTACAGGCCAGCGTGGACCGCGTCCACGCCTACAAGGACCTGGAGCGGCATCTGGCCTGGTCGGGCGTGACGGTCCGGGCGGGCACCGGCCCGGCCCGCTTCCTCGACCCGCACACCCTGGTCCTGCCGGACGGGGAGCGCGTCGAAGGCCGCCAGTTCGTCATCTGCGTCGGCGGGCACGCGCGGCGGCTCGACGTCCCGGGCACGGAGCTGGCCCGCACCCATTCGGAGGTCTGGTCCCTGCGACGCCTCCCGCCCGCGCTGCTGGTGGTCGGCGGGGCGGCCACCGGCTGCCAGCTCGCCAGTGCGTTCGCCGCCTTCGGCAGCCGCGTGACCATTCTGGACGCCGCTCCGAGCCTGCTCGGCGCCGAGGACGCGGACGTGGCCAAGGCGGTGGCGGCCGCCCTGGCCGCCAGGGGCGTGGAGGTGGTCACCGGCATCGAGCGGATCCAGCGGATCGAGCGGGCCGGCGACCGCCTTCGCCTCGCCTACACCCGCGAGGGAGCCGGGCACGTCGTCGACGCCGACGAGGTTCTGCTCGCCGTGGGCTGGCCCGGGAACACCGACGGGCTCGGCCTGAAGGCGGCGGGGGTGACCGTCGAGGGGGGTTACGTCGTGGTGGACGACACCCTGCGGACCTCGGCCCCGCACGTCTGGGCCGCCGGCGACGTCACCGGCCGCATGATGCTGGTCCAGAGCGCCACCGCCGAAGGCCGCCTGGCGGCCGAGAACGCCCTCCTCGGGAGCGGGCGGCCCCACGTCGACGCGGTCGTGCCCCACGGCGGCTTCACCGACCCGGAGTACGGCGGCGTCGGGCTGACCGAGACGGCCGCCAAGGCGCGTCCGGGTGAGCCGGTGGCCGTGGCCACGGTCGCCTACCAGGACCTGGACCGGGCCGTCCTCGACGGTCGCACCGAGGGGTTCTGCAAGCTGATCGCCGAGCACGGCTCGCACCGCGTCGTCGGTGCCCACGTGGTCGGTGAGCAGGCGGTCGAGGTGGTGCAGGTGGCGGCAACGGCCATGGCCGCTGGCATGCGGGTGGAGCACCTGGCCGAGGTGGACCTCGCCTACCCGACCTTCACCGCCGTGGTCGGCCTTGCGGCCCGCCGGCTCGCCCGCGAGCTGGGCGCCGTGGCGATGTCACCGGCGTGGCGCGCGCTCGGCCGCGTCGACCTGGCCGAATGGGAGCGCCATGAACGCGCCTGAGCCGGCGGGCTGTCCCTACCCGGACCGGGGGCGGTCCGGGGGCGTGGTGTGGGTCCGCACCCTGATGAAGCAGCTCGCGGCCGAGGGTCACACAGTGCTCGCGGCCGAGGGTCACACAGTGCTGGACTGTCCACCGGGAACCGGCCCGGGCGTCCGCGGGCTCATGCGCGTCGTGGTCCGAAATAGCCGTAGCGGGCGAGCAGGGGCAGGCACAGCGCGGTGACGACCACCTTGGCCGCGACCCGGCCCCGCGTCCTCCACTCGTCGTCGTGGCGCAGCTCGACCACCCCGGTCTTGAAGCGGCTGGGGTTCCCGCTGACGGTGTGGTTGACGCCCAGCCTGGCGGCGTGCTCCCCCACCAGCGGCAGCTCCCCGGCAGCTTCGCCGAGGTGGGCGAGGATACCCAGCAGCGCGGCCCGGGGTTGGGCCACGAAGTCCTCGTAGCGGACCCGGAGGTACCGCCCGGGGGTGCGCCGGGCGAAGGCCTCCGCCTCGAGGTTGCAGACGTTCCAGTTGACCGCGGACGTCGCCGACGGGATCCGCTCCATCTCCTTGAAGCGGCCTGTGCCGACCGGCTCGGGCTTGGCGCGGCGCAAGGAGTGGGCGACGCCTCTCGGGTCCCGGACCAGGTGGACGAGGTGCAGGTCGATGCTTGCGACCATGTCGAGGAGGAACCCGTAGGACGGGTACTTCGACGAGTCCACGATCACCCGGCTGCCGGTCACCTCGGCGATGGCCCCGTACAGGCGTCCCAGGGCGTCCAGGTAGCCGGTGCTCCTGGGGCGGAGCAGCGCCTCCGCCCACCGGGTGGCCAGGAACGGCATGTGCCGCAGGCGGACGGCGGTCTCCCTGAGCCGGATCATCTCGTGCGGGTCCACGGCGGCCGCTCCACCGAACGCGCGCCGCACCACTTCGGTCCACACAGGACACGACCCGAACGGCTGCCCGCAGCCGCAGATCCTGCCCTCCAGCAGGTTCCGCTCCCAGATGAAGCGGAGCTCGCCGGCCGAGAAGAAGCCTGGGAGCTGTCCGAGGAGGTTGTCGAGCAGGGTCGTGCCGCTGCGGCCCGTGCCCTCGATGTAGAGCACCGTTACGCGGTCAGGGCTCATGCGTGTTGGCCTTCCTGTCGATGGTCGGGGCCTGCCAGGCCGGCCGGAGCCGGAGCGTGCGTGCCCGGGCCAGCAGCACGGGCGACAGGTGCGTCCAGACCCCGACGGTCAGCCGCACGCCGAGCAGCATCGCGAGGTTCTGGAGTGCCATTCCGGCCGCGGTGGCTCCGGCCACCCCGGTCATCCCGAACGGCCCGGCGGCCAGCACCGCGGCGGCGACGGTCAGGGCACCGCACCCCAGGGTGATGGCTGCGAGCAGCGCCTGCCTCCCGGTCATGGCCAGCGTCAGGCCGCACGACCCGGCGCAGGCTCCTGCGGCCTGGCCGAGGGCGAGAAGGGTCAGGACGGACCCCCCGGCACGGTAGTACGCGCCGTAGGCGAGTCCGAGGAGCGGCGCGCCGGCGACCGCGAAGACGGTAAGGACGGCGAGCGCGGGAAGGCTGGCCAGCGTGGCCGTGCCGCGCAGCACCCGCTCCAGGTCCTTGGTCCCGCCTTGCGCGTGCAGCCTTGCCACGGCGGGGGCGAGCACGGCGTTGACGACGAGGAGCGGCACGGCGACGACCGAGGCGGCCCGGGCTGCCACGCCGTAGACAGCGACCTCGGGGTGGGGACGGAAGGCGCCCACGATCCAGAGGTCGGCCTGCGCCGACGCGAACAGCGTCAGGCTGGTCAGGAGAAGGGGCCAGGCGATCCGCAGCACCATGCCCGCGCCGGCGCGCTCTTCCGCCCCGAGTGGCCGCGGGAGCTGCCCGACCTTGCGCCACAGCATCCAGCATCCGGCGAGCAGGGTGAGCAGTGCGGCCACGACCGCGAGCAGCACGACGTCGGAGAGCGCGGCCCGGCCGGCATGCCAGCCGGTGACGAGCAGCGCGGCGACGAGCAGGCCGGCCGGGAGGGGACCGCCGAGCGCCGCGGCCCGGCGGGCATCGCCGAGCCCCCTGAACGCCTCCGTCACGAGGGCTTGGACGACGAGCACGGCGACCCAGACCGCGGCGAGGCCGGTGACGGACAGGAGCCCGTGGCGGCCGAGGAGGCCGGTCCCGACGTGGTCCACGAAGCCGGCGTAGAGCGCCGCGGTCCCGGCGGCTCCCAGGGCCCCGAGCGCGAAGGCGGTCTCCAGTGCCGACCGCGCCCGGGCGGGACGACCGCTGCCGAGAGCGCCGGCGACGAGGCGCACCACCACCTGGGGAAGGCCGAGCGACCCGGCCAGCGCTCCCGCGGTGACGAAGCTCGCGACGAGCAGATAGCCACCGAGGTCGTCGGGGGAGAGCAGCCGCGACAGGAGCGCGCCCGAGGCAAGCCCGCCCAGCATGGTGACGACCCTGCCCCCCAGCGCCCAGGCACCCTCGGCAGCGAACCGGCGAGGCATGGAGGTGGCAGGCGCTCCTCCGACCACGTCGGTCATGTGCAGAGGTAGCCAGCTTCCCCGAGGTGCTCGACGCGTGCCATGAGGCGTCGTGCCATTCAGTCACTCCAATCGCTCGCAAGGATCGAAAAGGTCCGGTGCGTGCGCAAGGGATCGAACAGGTCCGGTGCGTGCAGCCGGGTGTCGTGCGGGCGATCGGCAGGCCACCCAAGGGGCTTGAGCGCAGTCAGCCCCGTCTGGCTACCTGACCGGCTCGCAGGCGAGCAGCCCGACGGCGACGTTGTCGCCAGCGCCGCCGGCGAAGGCGCTCATCACCAGGCTCCGGACGGCGGTCAGGTGGTCGCCGGCCTGGCCCGCCGCGACCAGGCGGTCGGCCCAGGTGGCGCCGACGAAGTCGAGCAGGCCGTCGGAGGCGACGAGCACCCGGTCGCCCGGGCGGAGCTCCTGGGACCGGGGCTCCGGGAGCGGCGTGGCCGGGCCGAGGAACGGGCCGGCCGAGCCGACCTCGGCCAGGCGGCGCCCCCTGACGTGTACCACGATCGTGTCGCCCAGGGAGGCGGCGCAGAGCTGGTCCTCCGCGGCCAGCGCGATGCTCAGGGCAGTGCGGCTGAGATGGCGTGGCGGCTGCAGGCCGTCCAGTTCCAGCGCCACGGCCTGCCTGGCCAGCTCGAACAGCGCGGCCACGGCCGCAGCCGGGTCGTCCACGCCGGCCTCGAGCAGCGCGCCCGCCTCGAGCGCGACCGCGCCGAGCGCGGCCCGGGCGGCGTCGAACCCGTTGTGCCCGTCGGCCACCGCCAGCGCCCAGCCGGTGGGCCCGCCGGCCACCATGATCGCGTCCTCGTTGGGGTCGACGTAGTCGTAGGCCTTGGGGAAGCGGCCGCGGGAGAGGGCGATGGCGGCGCAGGGCTCCAGCGAGACCGTGGCGACGTCGCCGAGCCGCTCGTGCTCGTCGCCCCAGAGCGCGACGACCCGGGCCTTGGACGAGACGGTCATGCCAATTCCCCCCTTCTCTCGTGCTGCGACCGAAAATGTCCGATGCTTCATGGCCGCTTCACCGCCGCCCGTTTTATGGCGTTGCGCCGAGGAGCTCACGGCCCGGCGAGCGGCGGTGCTAAATCGTCGTGCTTCGCGTGCCGATGCGTAGAACCTGGGTGCCGACGTCGTGTGCCACCGTACGCCGATCGGCGCAAACGGGCTCGTCATGAAGCCGTAATTCTGCCAGTAACCGGGCGACTTCGAGGTCTGTCCTGCGTCAGACCGCGACCGCACATCAAATGAGGAGCGTCCGAACGCGTGGAGAACGTCGACCAAGTGAACTCCGGCCCCGGCCTGCTCGCTGCCCTGTGGCGCTACCGCATGCTCGTCACGGTCGTGACCGTCCTCGCCGGCCTGACCGGCTACGGGCTCTCGCTGCTGCAGCCGACGCTCTACGAGGGCAGCGCCAAGCTGCTGCTCTCCGACCCGCGCGGCAAGAGCGTCTTCCAGCCTGACCGAGCCCAGCCGGTGGTCCTGGATCCCTCCCGCGCCATCCGCAACCGGGCCGAGGTGATCACCTCCCGCCCGGTGATCGCGCGGGCGGCCACCGAGCTCGGCCGCCGGGGGGACGTCGACCAGCTGCTGCAGCGCGTCTCGGCCGAGCCCTCGGCCGAGCTCGACCTGATCACCGTCCACGCGCTCGACCCGACGCCCAAGGGCGCCGCCGCGCTCGCCGACGCCGTCGCCCGGGCCTACCAGTTCGTGGCGGCGCAGCAGGTCAGCGCGACCGCCCAGAAGACGCTCAGGCAGCTCGACCGCTCCAACACCCAGCTCCGCACCCGGATCGCGAAGCTCGAGCGGCGGATCGGGGCCAACCCGGGGAACGCTTCCCTGGTCGCCTCCCTGGTCGCCGAGCGGGATGCCGCCGTCGAACAGCTCAGGTCGAGCCGGAGCCGCGCCGACCAGATCGCCGTCGAGGCCGGGCTGCTCGGCTCGGGGGTCGACTTCTTCGAGCCGGCCAGGGTACCGACCAGCCCGGCCCAGCCCCACTCGTTCGGCGCCGCCCTCCTGGGCGTGATGTTGGGGTTCCTCGGCGTCGGCGCGTTCGCCTGGTGGCGGGCCGAGCACACCCAGGTCGCCAGCGCCAGGCAGGACGCGGCCACCGTGCTCAAGACGTCGCTGCTCGGGGAGGTCCCTGAGTTCTCCACCGTCGGGGTGACCGGGCTCACCCCGGCCCAGACGGCGCCCAAGTCGGTCGCGGGAGAGGCCTACCAGTTCCTGGTCTCCTCGCTGGAGTTCTCGCTCTCCCAGTCCCGAGGCCGGACGGTGCTGATCACCAGCGCGGGGCCGACCGACGGCAAGACCGTGACCGCCCTGAACCTGGCCATCTCGGCCATGCGCGGCGGGCGCCGGGTCCTGCTGGTCGACGCCGACGAGCGGGCCCGCGGCCTGACCAAGCTGACCGGGGTACCGTCCTCCCCCGGCCTCACCGACCTGGCCAACGGCGAGCTGCCCCTCGGGGCGTACGTCAGCGACTACCGCCTCGACGAGGACCAGCGGCTGCCGATGGTCCCGGCCGGCTCGCCGCTGGCCGAGCCGGGCGGCTTCTTCCGCTCCCCCGGCTTCCGCAAGGCGCTCTCCGCGGTCAAGGAGCAGGCCGACCTCGTCATCGTCGACTCGCCGCCGCTGCTCGCGGTCGCCGACACCAGCGCGATCGCGTCCCAGGCGGACGGGATCGTGGTGGTCGTCTCGCGGGGCACCCGCCTGCGCGTCCTCGAGGAGGTCAGGGAGCGGCTCGAGTTCATCGGCACGCCCGTGCTCGGCTACGTCTTCAACCGCGCCGACCTGCGCCGTGGGCGGTCCTACGGCCGCTACGGCCGCTACGGCCGCTACGGCGGGTACGGCGGGTACGGCGAGACGCGCCCCTCCTCCAACGGCAGCCCGGCCGGCGAGGACAGGCAGCCCAGGAGCCAGGTGCGCCAGTGACGGCGGCAGCGGGACCGTCCCCGCTGGTGACGGCGGCAGCAGGACCGTCCCCGCTGGGCTCGGTCCGGCGCCGACTGCTCGCCGGCGGCGCCTGGGCGGTCGGTGGTCAGCTCGCCACCGCCGTCCTGGGACTCCCGACCGGGTTCGTGCTCGCCCGGCTGCTGACACCGTCCGACATGGGGAACTTCGTCCTGGCGCTCAGCCTGGCCTGGTTCGGCACGACCGTCGGCTGCGTCGGCCTGAACCAGGTGATGGTGCGGTTCGTGGCCGAGAGCCTGGCCACCGGCCGGCCCGAGCGGGCCGGCCGGGTGGTACGGCTGGTCTTCCGGCTCGGGGTGCCCGGGGCGGCAACCTCCGGCCTGCTCTACGCCGCGTTCGGCGGAGCGTTCGAGGAGCGCGTCTTCGACGCGCCCGTCCTGGTCGCGCTGACCGGCCTGGTCGCCTGCTGGATCGTGGCGCTCTGCCTGCAGAGCCTGGTGGCCGACGCCTTCCGGGGGTGGGGCGACCTCCGCCGGGCCAGCCTGTTCGGCGGCCCACTGGCCACCGCGCTGCTGCTCGGCGGGCTGGCGACGCTCTGGGCGGTCGACGGCCGTGCCGAGCTGGGCGACGTCCTGGTGCTGCTGGCCGGCTCGGTGCTGGCCAGCTGCCTGGCCGGCGGCTGGGCGCTGCGGCGCAAGCTCCGGACGCTGCCCGCCGGTACCGGGAAGGAACCCGACGCCACCACCAACGGCACCAACGCCACCACCAACGGCACCAACGCCATCACCAACGCCACCGACGCCACCGACGCCACCAACGGCACCGACGCCAGCGACGCCAGCGACGGGGTGAGGGCCGCGCGGGTGCTGCGGATCGCGCTTCCCCTGCTCGTGTCCAACGTGAGCCTGATCGCCTTCTCCCAGGCCGACCTGTGGATCATGGGCGCCTTCCGCCCCAAGCAGGAGGTGGCCGTGTACGGCGTGATCTCCCGGGTGGTCGCCGTGGTGGCCGCACCGAACGTGATCCTCAGCGCGGTCATGCCGCCGCTCGTGGCCGAGCTGTACGCGCGGGGCAGGCGCCGGGAGCTCGAGCGGGTCCTGCGCACCACGGCCACCGCGGCCGCGGTCCCGTCGCTCGCCGCCACCGTGGTGTTCGTGGTCGCCGGCGGGCCGCTGCTCGGCATCGTCTACGGCGGCTTCTACGGGCAGGGGGCGTTCGCGCTCGCGCTGCTCAGCCTCGGGCAGCTCGCCACCGTCTGGTTCGGCTCCTGCGGGATCGCCCTGGTGATGAGCGGCCATCACCAGCTCATGCTCGCGCTCAGCATCGCCACCGGCGTGCTCACGGTCGCCGCGGAGCTCGCGGTGGTGCGGTCCACTGGGATCGTCGGCGTGGCGGCCGCCTCGGCCGCCGGGATCGCGCTGTTGCACGTCGCGACCTGGGCGGTCGTGCGGGCCCGGACCGGCGTGCGGACCCACGCGGCGCCCTCGGCCCTGCCTGAGCTGCTGCAGCGGGCGCTGGAACGGCCCGGGCCCCCGGAGTCGGCCCGGGAGGCGGTCCACGATGGCGCGTAGCCGTTCCAGCCGGGGCGGGATGGTCACAGCCGGTGACGCGTCGGCCCGGGCGGCGGTCGGCGATGGCGCGTAGCCACGCCGACCTGCCCCGGCCCGCGGGACCGGCCGGCCCGGGGTGGCCGGGACAGGCGGACGCCGCAGCCCCCGCCGGGGCGGAGCTGGCCCGGCGTGGCCGGGACGGGGGGAGGCCGCTGGACCGCAGGGCCGTGCTCGTCGGCGGGATGGCGCTGCTGGTCGTCAACGCGGTGGTGTCGGCGCCGGAGCCGCCGCTGCCAGCGGAGCGCTGGCGCTGGGCGGCCATCGTCGTCGCCGGCCTGCTCTGCGTCTGGAACGTGTCGAGCGCCTACACCGCCTACCTGACGTCCGGGCTGCTGTCGATGAGCGGGTTCTTCCACACCTGGTGCCTGCTCGCCTTCTCCTTCCCGGCCGCTGAGACGACCTACCGCTACCGCACCCTGCGCGCCGGCCACTGGACCGCGCCCACCGACCAGTGGCTCTCGCTCAAGGCCGTGCTCGTGCTCGGCGTGTTCGAGCTGCTGTTCTTCCTGGCCCTGGGCCGGGACGTCCCGGGCGGGCCGGCCCGGCTGGCCCGCGGCTGCGCGGCCAGGCGGCCGAACTTCCGCGCCGCCCTGTGGTGCCTGGTCGTGCTGGCACCGTTCGCACTCGCCAAGCTCTCGGTACTGCTGCAGCTCGGCCTGAGCGGGATCCTGGGCACGATGGTGACCCGCAAGGGGTACTGGCTGTTCCTGGACACGCCCGAGAGCACGGCCTCGTTCCTGCTCAACAGCTTCTTCCCGGTCTACTCCGTGTCGCTCGCCTGCTTCGCGGTCAAGTATCTGGTCCCGCACCCGTCAGCGGCCGGCCGGCGCCTGTTCGGGATCGTGCTGCTGGTCAGCGGCGCGGGTGTGGCCGGCAGCGGCGGGCGCGCCGAGCTCGCCTACGTGCTGCTCACCGTGCTGGTGTTCATGCACGTCCAGGGCTACCGGTTCCCGGCGGACTTCCGGCCGGTCGTCGTCCCCGCCGTGCTCGTCGCCTTCACCCTGCTGCTGGTCGCCCAGGCCCGCCACGGCGCCGAGAACACGCTGTCGACGGCCAGCAAGGCCCAGGACGTCGGCTACAGCTACCAGCGCGGGGACGTGACCCAGACCCTCGGGGTCGGGCGCTTCGACGCCGTGCTGCTGATCCTCGACCACCTCGACACCCAGCCCGCCCTGTGGGGCAAGAGCTACGGGTACGCCGTGCTCGGCGCGGTCAACTCCACCTACGCGCCGCGGGTCGCGCTCGGCCACCACCTCCCGATGTGGCGGATCAGCGACCAGGTGATGGCGTACTGGATCTTCGGCCGGCCGTTGTCCAGCGCGCTGCCGTCCACCCCGGGCGAGCTGCTGCTCAACTTCGGGTATGCGGGCATCGTGCTCGGCGCGCTCGCCTTCGGGCTTGCGTTCCGGGTGGTGACTCGCTGGCTGCTCGGGCTGCGCGGCCCAGTCGAGGTGCTGGTGCTGCTGTCGATCTGGATCCTGGCCCGGACGCTGTCGGACGAGAGCTGGCTCATGGCCACCTACGCGGCCAGCAACCTCCCCGGGATGGTCCTGCTCGCCCTCGCGCTCGGCCTCGGTCACGCGCGGCAGCCGGCGCACCCG
The DNA here is from genome assembly GCA_036000965.1 of Actinomycetes bacterium. NCBI lineage: Bacteria > Bacillati > Actinomycetota > Actinomycetes > Actinomycetes bacterium. The sequence continues at coordinate 30,722 of DASYUT010000043.1, read as the reverse complement.
GTAGCGGGCCAGCCTCATGCTGGCTCCTTGCCGGCGCTCGGCCACGGCCACGCGCGGCAGCCGGCGCACCGGGTAGTCCCGGAACCGCTGGAGCGGCCCGACTCAGCCGGCTGGCGGCCCGAAGCCAGCTGGCGGCCCGACCCACCTGGCTGGAGGAGGCCAACCACGTGAAGGTCCTGATCGACGGTGGGAGCTCGGGCAGCGGCGGCTACTTCCGGTACCTCCGCGGCATCCTGGCCCCGGGCCGGGTCCCGCCGGGCACCGAGGTCGTGCTGCTCTGCTCCCCGGAGGTGACTGCCGAGCTCGCAGAGGTGGACGAGCGCGTCCGCCTGCGCGTCGAGCCGGTCCTGTCCACGCCGGCCCGGCTGCGGCGGGTCGCCTGGTGGCTGCGGAGCTACCCCCGGCTCGTGCGCGAGCTGGCGCCCGACGTGATCGTGCACGCCTCCGGGGTCAAGCGCGGGCGGGCCCAGGGTGTGCCGAGCGTCGCCATCCACCACAACATGGCACCCTTCACCCGGGACACGTTCCGCCACTACGGCGCGAGCAGGCAGACGCTCCGGTTCCTGCGCTGGCGGGTCCGGCTGGCGCGGAGCTTCTGCCGCGCCGACGGGGTCATCTTCCACGCCCCCTACACCCGGGGCGAGGTCTGCCGGCAGGTCAGGGGGGTGAAGCGGACCGCGATCGTGCCCAACGCGGTCGAGCCCCAGTTCCGCACCGACGCGCCCGCCGACCGGCAGCTCGGCGCGGTGGTCGAGATCCTCTGCGTGTCCACCATCTACCTGTTCAAGCACCCGTGGAACGTGGTCGAGGCGGTCGCCCGCCTGCGCGACGAGCTCGGCCTGGACCTCCGCCTGTCGATCGTCGGCGGCGGGGAGCCGGTCGCCAAGGCGCGGCTCGCCGCCCGCATCGAGGAGCTCGACGCCGCGTCCTGGACGACCGTGGCCGAGGGCGTCCCCCTGGACCGGATGCCGGCGCTGTACCGGCGGGCCGACCTGTTCGTGTTCCCCTCGGCCGACGAGACCTGGCCGATCACGCTGCTCGAGGCGATGGCGGCCGGGCTGCCGATCGCCTGCTCGTCGCGCATGGCAATGCCCGACCTGCTGCAGGACGGCGGTGTCTACTTCGACCCCGAGGACCCGGCCGCGGCCGCGGCCGCGGTCCGCACGCTGCTCACCCAGGCCGACGTCCGGCGCGCGGTGGCCGCGGCGGCGCACCGTCGCGCAGCCTTGTACACCTGGGACCAGTCCGCGGCCGGCGTCTACCGCTTCGTCCGGGCCGTGACAGACCGGTCGGGCCGCGCCTCATGAGGCAGACGGCGAAGCGGCTCACCAGGACCACGTTGCAGCGGCTCGGGCTCCGCGTCATCAGGGAGGCCGGCTGGCAGGCGCACCTCCGCCACGAGGAGCTGCTGATCGAGCAGCTCGCGGGCTGGTGCGACCAGGCCCTGCCGCTGGGGCTCCTGCCCCGGCCGGGCCGCAGCCGCCTGCTGGCCAGGCTGCAGGGGACCACCGTGAGCGAGGCCCTCTACCTGCTCCGCTGCCTGCACCGTTCGCTGCCGGCCGGCGGCGACGTGTGCGAGTTCGGCGTGGCCCAGGGGTTCACCTCGGCGCTGCTCGCGGGCGAACTGCTGGACAGCGACCGGACCCTGTGGCTCTACGACTCGTTCGAGGGCCTCTCCAAGCCGACCGGGCACGACGTGCTGCTGGACGACATCTGCTCGCTCGGGTCGATCGACGCGTACGAGCGCGCGGTCGCGTTCGGCCCCGACGAGGTCCGGTCCAGGCTCGCCGAGGTCGGCTTCCCGGCCGAGCGGACCCGGGTGGTGCCCGGCTTCCTGGACGAGACGCAGACCGCCGCCCACCTGCCCGCCCTGGTCTGCTTCGCCTACCTGGACATGGATCTCTACGAGCCGACCCGCATCGCGCTCGCGCTGCTCCACGACCGCCTCGCCCCCGGCGCCCACGTCGTGGTCGACGACTACGGGTTCTTCTCGGCCGGCGCCAAGACCGCGGTGGACGAGCTCGTCGCCGCGCGCCCCGGCGGTTACGAGGTGGCCCTGCCGCACGGGTTCGCCGGACGGTTCTGCATGCTCACCAGGAAGGGAGACCCCAGATGAGGTGCGTGGTCACCGGCGGGGCCGGGTTCATCGGCAGCAACGTGGTCGGCGAGCTGGTGGGGCGTGGGCACGAGGTGGCGGTGGTGGACGACTTCTCCACCGGCTACGCCGAGAACCTGAGGCCCTGGCCGCACGTGCAGGTCACCGCCGGCGACGTCCGCTCGCCCGAGGTGCTCGACGAGGCCATGCGCGGGGCCGACGCCGTCGTCCACCTGGCCGCGAGCGTCGGCAACAAGAAGTCGATCGAGGACCCCAGCGCCGACGCCAGCCGCAACGTACTTGGCACGATCGCCGTGCTGGAGGCGATGCGCCGGCACGGCACCGGCGTGATCGTGCTGGCATCCTCGGCCGGGATCTTCGGCGAGCCGCGCTACCAGCCGGTCGACGAGGCACACCCGTGCGAGCCGGACTCCCCCTACGGGGCCACCAAGCTCTGCGCCGAGAAGCTCGCGCTCGCCTACATGAAGCTCCACGGCGTGCGCGCGTCGTGCCTGCGGTTCTTCAACGTGTTCGGCCGCAACCAGCGCTTCGATCCGTACGGCAACGTGATCCCGATCTTTGCGACCAGGATCGCCGGCGGCGTCCCGCTGACGGTCTACGGGGACGGCGAGCAGACCCGCGACTTCGTGAGCGTCCGCAGCGTCGCCTGGGCCACGGTCGCGGCCGCCGAGCACGAGGACGCGTCGGGCGCGTTCAACGTGGGCACCGGCCACCCGACCTCGGTCAACCGGCTCGTGGAGGAGCTGCGCGCCGCCACCGGGGAGGACTGCGCGGTCGAGCACGGCCCGCCCCGGCCCGGCGACGTCCGCCACTGCACCGCCGACACCACCCGGCTCGCCGGCGTGCTCGGGGTCCGCCAAGAGACGACCCTGGCCGAGGAGCTGGCCGAGTACTGGGCCTGGTTCCGCAGCGAGGCCCTGGCGCCCCCGGGAGAAGCCCGTCCGCTGATGCACCAGGGTGTGTCTGGTGGATCCGCTTGACCATGGCACAGGCGCCTTTGGGGATCCCCTTGGCCATGGCACAGGCGCTCTTGGGGTGAGGAAGCGGGTCCGTAGGTCACCCGCGACTGCTCCAAGGCTGTCTCGCCGGACGGTTCAAGAGAGTAGCTGGCGGGCCGATACAACCTGAGACGGGGAGGTGCCTGGCAGGCACGCCGAGCGGGATGGGATCGCCGACCGGACGGAATCGCGCCGTTGGGACGACGTATGGGGGAAGGCGCAGTACCGCCACGAGACAAGCCCCGACTGGCGCGCCGGAGCATCCAGCTCGGCCTCGTCGCCACGCTGGTGGCCCTGCTCCCCCTTGTGCTGCTCGCGAGGTTGACGATCGCGCGCGCCCAGGATGCCGTCCGCGACGAGGTCGCGGTGCGCCTGCGCGTGACGACCGCGCTCTCGGCCGCGCTGCTGGCCGCAGAGCTCGAAGGGTTCGTCACCCTGGCCGAGGCCGAGGCCAGGCGCCCGCGGCTGGTGCGGGCCGTCACGGGCGGCGACCCGACCCGGTTCGACGACGCCGAGATCCAGCGGGAGCTCGCGGCGCTCATGGCGTCCCGGGACGGAGTTGCCGGCTCGGGCCTGGTCGACCTCGACGGCGTCCTGCGCGGCTCGCCGGTGGCGCCGGAGCTGGTCGGCAGGGACTTCAGCATGCGCGACTACTACCGAGGGCTGGTCGCCGCCGGCGATACCTACGTGTCCGAGGCGTTCGAGTCGGCGCAGGCAGGCCATCCCCTGGTCGTGACGATCTCGACCTACGTGCGCGCCCCGAGCCCGGACGGTCGGACGCCCGGCAAGCCCCTTGCGATCCTCCTGCTGGGCGTCGAGCTCGACGCGGTACAGCCGCTCGCCGACAGCGTCGCCGCGATGCAGGGTGTGAGCCTGTGGGTCGCCGACCAGCGGGGCAAGCTGCTGGCGGCACCCGGAGGCCGCCCGCCTGGCCTCAGGCCGGTCGCCGGTGAGCCGATCGGGCAGGCAGCGTCGCATCGCGCCGGGCAGCTCGCCGACCTCGAGCTTCGCGGTGCGGCCATGCTGGTGGTCCAGCAACGGGTCGACCCGCTCGGCTGGACGGTGTTCGCCGCGGTCCCGCACGCCGAGGCGTACCGCGGCGTGGATGCGACCCGTACCACGATGCTCGCGACCGCGGTCCCGTTGGGCGTGATCGTGTGCTGTGGGATCGTCCTGCTCGTCTGGCTCCAGCGGCGCCAGTGGCGTGTCGAGGCCGCGCTCGGGGTGGCACGGGACCAGGCGCGCGACGCGTCCCGGCTGAAGGACGAGTTCCTCTCCCGCGTCAGCCACGAGCTGCGCACCCCGCTCAACGCCATCCTGGGGTTCGGCCAGCTGCTGCAGCTCGATGACCTCACCGAGGAGCAGCACGACAGCGTCAACCAGATGATGCGGGGCGGCCGGCACCTGCTGGGGCTCATCAACGAGGTGCTCGACATCTCCCGTATCGAGACCGGCAGCCTGGCGCTGTCGCTGGAGGCGGTGAACCTCTTGGAGGTCGTCACCGAGACCGCCGACCTCATCCGGCCCCTGGCCGCCGAACGCGAGATCCGCATCCAGCCCCTGTCCCGCGAGGACTGCTCCTGGACCGTCCACGCCGACCGTCAGCGCCTCAGGCAGGTGCTGCTGAACCTGGCCTCCAACGCGGTCAAGTACAACCACCACGGCGGCAGCATCCGCCTGGCCTGCCACGCCACCCCCCAGGGCCGGGTCGGGATCATCGTGGCCGACACCGGTCCGGGCATCCCCGCCGACAAGCTGGAGCGGCTGTTCATGCCGTTTGATCGTCTGGGCGCCGAGCAGACCGACGTGCAGGGCACCGGCTTGGGCCTGGCGCTGTCCAAGGGGCTGGTGGAGGCAATGGGCGGCACCCTCACCGCGCACAGCGTCCAGGACCAGGGGACCACCTTCACCCTCGAGCTCCCCGTTGCCGAAGATCTGCTGGAGCACCACGACGGGAACCCGCCGACGCCTCCCAGCCCCGGGCTGGACGCCGGCGCCCACCGCGAACACACCGTGCTGTACGTTGAGGACAACCCGTCCAACCTGCGGTTGGTCGAGCGCGTCCTGGGCCAGCGGGGCGGCGTGCAGCTGCTCGCCGCGTCGCGGGGTGAGATCGTCCAAGACCTGGTCCGCCAGCACCGACCCGATCTGGTCCTGCTCGACCTGCACCTGCCCGGCATCGACGGCGAGGAGGTCCTGCGGCGCCTGCAGGCCGACCCGCACACCGCCGGCCCGCCGGTCGTGGTGGTCAGCGCCGACGGCACCCGCTCTGGGAACAGGGAGCGGCTGCTGGCCGCCGGCGCCGCCGAGTACCTGACCAAGCCGCTGGACGTTCCCCACTTCCTGGAGGTCATCGACCGTCTCCTCGCAGCCGCCCACCGCTGACCAATGAACCAGCGGCGCCCGCGGATCCCCCACCCGGCCTCCGGTCCCCCTGCCGTCGGCGGCCAGCCCGTACGATGTCTGAGCCTGGCGGGGAACGGGCCGGGTGGCGGTGATGACGACGCGAGAGGAAGATTTCTCGAGTCAATTCTCAAGGGTATTCCCAGATCCCTTTTCTGGACGCCGCAGGCGGCCGGGCGGGGGGGCACATCGACAGAGGACTGCCGGTCAGGCCACTGCGCTCTAAGCACCGGCCAGTCCCCGGGTGGACTTCCTTGTCGGCGGCACCGCCTGCGCCGCGCCCAGCCAGTCGACGGCGATGCGAGCCGCCAGACGCTGCAGCAACGGCCCTGGCTCGCGCATGCACCGGTCAGGGTCTGGCTCGATGTCCAGCAGCGCGTACGCCGAGGCGATGCCAGCGGCGGCAAGTGCTTCGGACGAGAGGCGGTTGCGCCCCGCGACCGCGACGACCGGCACTCCGTGCTCCCGTGCCGCGGCGGCGACGCCGGCGGGCGCCTTGCCGCGCAGCGTCTGGTCGTCCAGGGAGCCCTCGCCCGTCACCACCAGCCGGGCGCCAGGCAGCGCCGCCCGTACCTCGAGCAGGTCGAGGAAGAAGTCGATCCCCGAACGCAGCTCGGCGCCGAGAAAGGCCAGCGCCGCGAAGCCCACCCCGCCTGCCGCACCCGCACCGCGCCGGGCGGCAAGGTCCTTGGAGAGCGCGCGGCCGACCACGTCGGCCCACCGTGCCAGGGCTCGGTCGAGCACCGGGACGTCCTGCGCGGCGGCGCCCTTCTGCGGCCCGTAGACCGCCGCGGCGCCGTGCTCGCCCAGCAGCGGGTTGTCGACGTCGCTGGCGACGACGAACTCGGTTCCGGGCACCCGCGCATCGAAGCCGGAGAGATCAAGGCGGTGCAGCCGGGCGAGCGCCGCCCCACCCGGAGGCAGGTCGGCTCCCTCGGCATCGAGGAGGCGCCCGCCCAACGCCTGGACCAGGCCCGCGCCACCGTCGGTGCAGGCGCTCCCGCCGAGTCCGAGCACGACCGTGGTGCACCCGAGGTCGAGTGCGGCACGGACCAGCTCGCCGGTCCCCCGGCTGGTTGCCCTGTACGGGTCGAGCCGCCCGCCTGGCAGGCGCCGCAGCCCTGACGCCTCGGCAAGCTCGATGACCGCCGTGTCTCCGCGAACCGCGAATGCGGCCTGCACCGGCTGTCCCAGCGGGCCGCTGACCGAGACCGTGAAGCGCTGGAAGCCGGCCGACGCGGCAGCGTCCACCGTGCCGTCGCCACCGTCTGCGACCGGCCTCTCCCGCACGTCCAGCCCAGGGCAGGCGCGGCGCAGGCCGGCGGCCACCCACTGCGCCACCTCGGCGGCCGTGAGCGACCCCTTGAACTTGTCCGGGGCGACGACGACGTGCCCACCTGGCTCCGCCACGCGCTAGCCCTCCGCCGAAGCCTCGCCTTCGGCGCCGTACTCGGCCTCTTGGTCGTCCGGCGACTCCTCGTACTCCACGATGTGGGAGATCGACGGTCCCATGGCGGCGTTGGCCTCACGCTCGATCATGACCTCGACCAGGACGGGCACCCTGGCGCGCGCGGCCTCGGCGTTGGCCCACTTCAAGGCGTCGGCGATGTCGCCCGGTTCGGTGACCCGGCGCGCCGGGCAGCCGAACGCCTCCATCAGCTTGACATGGTCCACGCCGTTCTCACCGTAGTGGATGTCGACGGCGTAGTTCATGTGGTACGGCAGCTCGGCCTGGCGGATGAGACCCAGGTACTGGTTGTTGAGCAGGACGACCACGAACGGCGTCTGGTACTGGGCCGCGACCGCGACCTCCTCGACCATGAACTGGAAGGAGTAGTCGCCGACCACGGCGACCACGTCCGCGTCGGGGATCGCGCACTTCACGCCCGTTGCCGCGGACACCTCCCAGCCGAGCGGACCGGCCTGCCCGCAGCAGAGGTAGTGCCGCGGCTTGAAGACGTCCTGGAACTGCCCTGACCAGATCTGGTACAGACCGATCGCGGTGACGAAGTACGTGTCCGGCCCGTAGGTCTGGTTGATCTCCCGGAAGACGCGCGGCGGCTTGATCGGGGTTGTGTCGAAGTCGTCGCGCCGGCGGAGCGTCGCCTTGAGCTCGCGGACCCGAGCCGGCCACTCCTGCGCCCCGTGGCCGGCGCCACGCGCCTGGGCCTCGGCGAGAAGCGCCCGCAGGAACGGCCGGGTGCCGCTCACCACGCCGAGGTCGGGCGCGAACACCCTGCCGATCTGCGTCGGCTCGATGTCGACGTGGACGAACCTCCGACCCTGGCGGTAGGTCTCGAGGTCGCCGGTGTGCCGGTCGCCGAAGCGGGCGCCGAGCGCGAGCACGAAGTCGGACTCGAGGAACGCCGCGTTCCCGTACCGCTGCTGGGTCTGCAGGCCCGCCATGCCGGCGAACAGGGCATGGTCCTCGGGGAAGGCGCCCTTGCCCATGAGGGTGATCTGCACCGGAACGTTGAGGTGCTCGGCGGCCCGGACGAGCTCCGCGCTGGCGTCGCCGATGACCACGCCGCCCCCGGCGAGGAGGAGCGGGCGCTCCGCCTCCAGCAGCATGTCCAGGGCCTTGCGGACCGCGGCGGGGCTTGGCGGCACCTCGGGGACCGGCAGCGGGGCGTCCACGTCAGGGTCGTACTCGATCTCCTGCCGGGCGACGTCGATGGGGATGTCGATCAGCACGGGACCGGGGCGGCCCGAGCGGGACAGCCGGAGGGCTTCACGGAAGATCCATGGGACCTGGGCGGCTTCCTTGATCTGCACCGCCCACTTCGTCACCGGCTTGGCGATCTCGACGATGTCAACCGCCTGGAACGCCTCCTGGTGCAGCTTGGCCCGCGCCGCCTGACCGGTGACGCAGAGGATGGGGATCGAGTCGGCCTGCGCGGTGTAGAGGCCGGTGATCATGTTCGTGCCCGCCGGGCCCGAAGTGCCGAGGCAGACGCCGACGTTGCCGGTCACACGTGCCCAGCCATCCGCGGCGTGCGTGCCGCCCTCCTCGTGGCGCACTGTCAGGTGGCGGATGTTGCTGTGCTCGAGCGCGGCGTAGAGCGGCAGGATCGCCGCTCCGGGGACGCCGAAAACCGTGTCGATGCCCTCGGACTCGAGGATGTGGACGACGGCCTGCATGCTCGGCATCTTCGGCATGGTCAGTCCTTCCTGCTCGACGGTCGCTGCTCGTGGGGGAGCCAGTCGAAGCTGTCCGCGCTCGCGCCGGTCGGCTTGTACTCCAAGCCGACGTAACCGGTGTAGCCGGCATCCGCGAGCAGCCCGAGGAGGTGGTCGAAGTTCAGCTGGCCCGTGCCGGGCTGGTTGCGCCCGGGGATGTCGGCGATCTGGACGTGGGCGATTCGGTCGGTGCAGGTCGTGATCACCTTGTCGAGGTCCTCGCCCATCCGGCCGAGGTGGTACAGGTCGCAGAGGAAGCGGACGTTGTCCACGCCTGCGGCCGCCTGGACCCGCTCGGTCACGCCGATCGCGTCGGCGGCGGACAGCAACGGGTAGCGCGGGCTCTCGTAGGAGTTGAGCGCCTCGACCAGCACGACGGCGCCGGTCCGGCTGGCTGCCCGAGCGGCGCGCGCGAGGTTCTCGATGCCGAGCTCGTCCTGCTCCTGCGGGGTGGCTGTCTCGACCCGGTTGCCGTACAGGGCGTTGAGCGCCTGGCAGCCGGTCCGCTCGGCAATCCCGAGGGCGACGTCGACGTTGTCGCGGAAGCGGGCCGACCACGCAGGGATGCTGAGCAGGCCCCGGTCTCCTCCGGCCATGTCCCCGGCGTCGAAGTTCAGGCCGACCAGCCGGGTGCCGGCGTCCGTGAGGGCGCCGACCAACGCGTCGACGTCCCGGTCGGGCGGCACCGGGTCGGCGAACGGCCACCACAGCTCGACGGCGTCGAAGCCGGCCGCGGCGGCGGCCGCGGGACGCTCGAGCAGCGGCAGCTCGGTGAACAGGATCGACAGGTTGACGTCATACCGGGTCATCGGTCGCTCCCGGGGTCAGGGTCCGCGCGCTCGCCGCCTGGTGCGCGCGCCAGCCGCCGTAGCCGGAGATGTCCACCAGACCCCGCCCGAGCCGGTGGACGTCGGCACGGAGGACGAACGCCAGACAGGAGGAGCCGTCCTCCAGCTGGATCACGCTGAGCTCGAGCTCCGCCGGCTCGGCCGGAAGCAGGTGCTCGCGCATGACGTCGAGGGGCACGTCGTACAGCTCGCCGGCCACCGCGACGCCGCCGTCCTCGACGGGCCAGAGTGCCGGGAACTCGTCGCGCACCGAGTAGAAGCGGTACCGGGGAGCCGTGCGCGTCTCAGCCACCAGTGGTGCGCCCTGGAGCTCGTGATGCACGGGGCCGTCACGCATGCCGCCGCCGTTGAGGAACAGGTGGGCCACGACGTCAGCTCCCCCGGTAGGTGCTGTAGCCAAAGGGGCTGACCAGCAGCGGGACATGGTAGTGGCCACCCGGGTCGCGGACCTCGAACACGACGCTCACCTCCGGGTAGAAGCTGTCTGCCTGCTCCGCGGCGAACCACTCCCCGGTGTGGAACGTCATGCGGTGCACCCCGGCCCGGAGCGCGCCCTCGGCGACGAGGTCACCGAGCCGGCCGTCGTCGTCGGTGACCCCGGCGCCCAGTGGCGTCCAGGCAGCGTCGGCGCACACCGCAGCGTCGGCGCACACCGCCAAGGTGACCCGCATGCCGGCCGCCGGGCGGCCGCGGGCCGTGTCCAGGACGTGGGTGGTGACCGCGCTCATTCCTGCATCAGCCTCTCGATCCGCAACCGGGTGATCCGCCGCTGTTCCTCCGCGGCGACGCGAACCTCTGTCCCCGGGTCGTTGTCCATCCGGTCGCGGAGGTTGGCCAGGATCTCCTCGGCGCTGCGGCCAGCGGCCGAGATGAGGAACACGTGGCCGAAGCGCTCCTCGTAGGCACGGTTGCCCCGGTCGATCGCGGCCCGGACGTCGTTGCTGGCCTGGCCGACCCCTGCCTGCTCGCGGCGGGACCACGCTGCCGATGCTCCACCGCGCTCGCCGATGCGCGGGTGGGCGTCGAGGGCTTCCAGCCAGTCGTCGGGCGTGAGGCTCGTCCAGACCTCGTCCGCGACGGCCTGCAAGATCTCCACGGACGGAAATGGCCGCCGCCCCGCCACTTGCTCGGCCCATCTCGTGGAGTGGCAGACACCCAGCAGCGCGCCGACCGCCTCTTGGTCGGTGAGCTGGTTGAACCAGCGCAGCTGCCGCTGCTCGGTGGTCCTGCCCTCGGTCATGCCGCGTCCTCGGGCCACAGCCGCCGCGCCCGCCGTGCCAGCTCGCGCCGCAGGTCCCGGATGTCCGCGCCGACCAGGTGCCCGTCGCGGACGACGTACTCACCCTCGACGAAGACATGGCGCGCCCGACGCTCGGGGCCGAGCACGAGTCCCGCGAGGGGATCCAGGACGTCGGCGAGGTCGTCCCCGGGCCAGACCACGACGTCTGCCCTGCAGCCCGGATCCAGCCGGCCGATGTCACCGCGACCCAGACACCGGGCGCCTCCCTCACTCGCCAGGCGAAGGGCGTCGACCGGCATGAACGAGGCGGGATCCATGGTGCGCTGCCGAGCCAGGAACAGCGCCATGCGCAGCTCCGGAAGCAGTCCGCCGATCTCGTTGGACGCCACACCGTCCACGCCGAGCCCGACCGGGGCCCCGGCGTCGACCAGGTCGTTGACGCGGCAGATCCCGGAGCCGAGGCGGCAGTTGCTGGAGGGGCAGTGGGCGATGCCGGTGGCGGTGTTCCCGAGGCGCTTGACCTCCGCGTCGTTGAAGTGGATGCCGTGCGCCACCCAGACGTCGCCGGCGATCCATCCGATCTCGTCGAGGAGGTCGAGCGGACGCTTGCCGAAGCGGGCGATGCAGTCGCGCTCCTCGTCCAGCGTCTCGGCGAGATGGGTGTGCACGCGCAGCCCGAGGCGTCGGGCCAGCGCCACCGACTCCGTCATCAGGTCGGTGGTGACACTGAACGGGCTGCACGGCGCGACCGTGACGACGATGCGCTCGCCGTCGTGGAGCCGCGCGTGCACCGCCGCCGTCGAGGCGAGGATCGCGTCCAGGTCCTCGACCACCGAGTCGGGCGGCAGCCCGCCCTTGCTCTCGCCCAGGTCCATGGAGCCGCGGGCGATGTGGGCGCGGATCCCGATGGTGCGGGCGGCGGCGGCGATCGCGTCGAACACCGAGTCGTCACCGCCGAGCACCACGTAGTGGTGGTCGGCCGCGGTGGTGCAGCCGGTGAGCGCCAGCTCGCCCATGGCAACGGCCGCCGCGGCCTCGACGTCCTCCGGCCCGATGCGCGCCCAGACCGGGTACAGCGTCGTCAGCCAGCCGAACAGCGTGCAGTCGAAGGCCCAGCCGCGGGTCATCCACTGGTAGAAGTGGTGGTGGGTGTTGATCAGGCCGGCGGTGATGATGTCGCCGTCGACCCGGACCACCTCGTCGCCCGCCTCCTCGGGCACCGAGCCGACCGCGGCGATTCTGCCTCCCGTGATCGCGACGTCGCCCGGCCAGCGGGCGCCCCGCAGGACCAGCCGGCCCATGGCCGCGCTCACGACGCCGGCTGCTCGACCGGCTCCTCCACGATGTCGAGCAGGCGCAGGTTGGCGATCTTGGCGATCTCGACCAGCGCGGTGGCCTGCTCGGCGGCGGGAGAGTTCTGCAGCCGCGCGTTGCCGGCCTTGAGGATGGTCTCCTTGGTGTTCTCGCGCACCGCGACCACCAGCGGGAAGCCGAACTTCTCCCGGTAGGCGTGGTTGAGGTCGTCGAAGGAGGTGTACTCGTCGCTGCTGAGCTGGTCGAGGCCGGCGAACGCCTGGTCCATCACCGAGCGGGTGGACAGCCGGCCCTCGCGGGTGGCCACGCCGGCCAGGTCCGGGTACTGCCGGATCAGCTCGAGCTGCCGCTCCGCCGGCGCGTCGAACAGCACGTCGTGGAAGGCCTTGCGCAGGTCGTACACGTCCTCGAACGGCCGCGCCCGGTAGGCCTGCTCGGCGATCCAGGGCGGCCCCTGGAACAGGCCGCCGAAGGTGCCGACGAACTGGTCGCGGTCCATCTGGTTGACCTGGTCGATGGTGAGGACCTCGTCGCGGCGCGGGATCGGCAGGACCTTGGTGACCAGGTTGCTGCGGCCGCCCCAGACGTTGAAGACCAGGTTGAGCAGGATGGCGCTGATGCTGCCGAGAGTGATGCCGCTGGAGATGATCGTGCGCACCGACTCGGGGAAGAAGTTGACGATCGTCGGGTAGACGGTCGGCATCATCGCGAAGCCGAGGCTGACGGCCAGGATGATCACGTTGCGCTCGTCGTGGAAGTCGACCCGCCGCAGCGTCTGGATGCCGATCACGGCCACGGTGCCGAACAGGGCGAACCCGGCACCGCCGAGCACCGGCGGCGGGATCGCCGCGACCACCGCGCCGACCTTCGGGATCAGCCCGATCACGATCATGAACAACCCGGCGGTGGCGACCACGAAGCGGCTCTTCACCTTGGTGAGCCGCACCAGCCCCACGTTCTCGGCGAAGCAGGTGTACGGGAAGGAGTTGAGGATGCCGCCGAGGGTGGTGGCCAGGCCGTCGGCCCGCAGCGCCCTGCCGACGTCCCCCTTGTCGATCGGCTTGCCGACGATCTCGCCGCAGGCGAAGACGTCCCCGGTGGTCTCCACCATGGTGATCAGCATCACCACCACCATGGAGATGATCGCGGCCACCTTGAAGGTCGGGGTGCCGAAGTGGAAGGGCGTGGTGACGCCGAGCACGTCGGCGCCGCCGACCCTCGAGAAGTCGGTGAAGTCGAAGATCCAGCCGGCCAGCGTGCCGACGATCAGGCCGATGAGCACCGCGATGGTGGCCACGAAGCCGGTGAACAGCCGGTAGATGAGCAGGATCACCAGCAGCGTGAAGCCGGCGAGGGCCAGGTTGCGGATGCGCCCGAAGGTGGGCGGGTTGGTGAACTGGCTGGCGCCGCCGCCCCCGGCGTCCAGGGCGGCGACCGACAGCAGGACGATGCCGATGATGGTGATGACGGTCCCGGTGACGATCGGGGGGAAGAGCCGGATCAGCCTGGCGAAGAAGGGGGCGACCAGGAACGCGACGATCCCGGCGATGATCACGGAGCCGTAGATCGCCCGCAGGCCGGGCACACCGCCGCCCTCGGCCAGGCCGATGCTGATCATCGGGGACACCGCGGCGAAGGTGACGCCCTGCAGCAGCGGCATCCGAACGCCGATCTTCCAGAAGCCGACCGACTGGATGATCGAGGCGATGCCACAGGTGAACAGGTCGGCGTTGATCAGGTAGGCGAGCTGCTCCGGCGTGAGCTTGATGGCGCCGGCGAGCAGGATCGGCACGATCACCGCGCCGGCGTAGAACGCCAGCACGTGCTGGAACCCGTAGATGGCCAGCTTCGGCGGCGGCAGGATCTCGTCCCACGGATGGACGGCGGGGCGGTCGGATGCCCTCTGGTCTGTCCTGGCCATCTGGCGTCACCAACCTTTCGAGGAGGCGCGCTCCCGGTTTCAGTCGCGCTCGACGGTCGCCTGGATGCGTCCGTAGGGCTCGACCGTCACCCAGTAGATCTCCCGGTCGTTGTCCATGCCGAACGGGGCGAGGTCGTAGAGGAGGTGGTGCTTGTTGGGCAGGGTGAAGCTGATCCGCTCGATCTGCTCGAATCTCTCCAGGATCGCCTGGCCCATGCGCCAGATGGTGTGTTGCACCGACGGGCTGAAGTGGTCGGTGAAGGTGCGGCCGATCTGCTCGTGCACCCCGTCCCACCATGCGCCGAAGTCGCCGCTCGGCTCGCGGTAGTCCCAGGACGCGGTGATGCTGGTGGCGAGGATGCGGTCGTCGGTGTCCTTGAGGGTCCGGTAGCCGCCTTCGAGGAAGTTCGACCATCCCGAGTTGGTCGTCTTCAGCACGTGCAGGTCGTCGAGGCCGGCGCTGACCGCCCGCCGGTCGCCCTCGCCGGTGACGACCGCGGTGTGCTTGCCGCCGGCGGCCTTGGTGAAGGCGTGGTCGTGCGGCCGGCCGTCGACCACGATCCGGTTCCAGCGCTGCTCGACCACGCTCACCCTGGCCACCCTGACCCGCGGCTGGGTCAGCAGGTAGTCCACCAGTTGCAGCCCGTACCGCTCCGGGGAGTCGAAGTCGTGCTGCTTGGCGACGGCGTACACGGTGTTGCGCATGGTGTCGGTGGCCATGGCGCCGGTGTTGTCGCCGTGGGTGTGCACCGCGTCGTAGTCGCCCGTCAGGGCCACGTCCACGCGGTAGTCGCGCACCTCGTGCCTGTCGGTGGCGCGCACCACTTTGAACAGGTGGTTGCCTGCCTTGCCGTAGCTGTTCGCACCCAGGACGATGCCCATGGCCTCCGACTCCTCACGCTAGTCGGGCGGCTGCCTCCGGGGACAGCGCGATGTCGTCCGGCCGCACCGGGATCCGGTTCAGCGGCAGGTTGGTCGCCTGCCGGATGGCGGCCACCACCGCCCCGGTCGAGGAGATGGTCGGCGGCTCGCCGACGCCCTTGGCCCCGTACGGCGCTCCCCGCTCGGGCTGCTCGATCCAGGTCTGCACCACCGGTGGCATGTCCAGGGCGGTCGGGAGCAGGTAGTCGGTGAACGACGGGTTCCTGACCCGTCCCTCCTCGACGATGATCTCCTCCATCACGGCGAGCCCGACGCCCTGCGCGATGCCGCCCTCGATCTGGCCGGTGACGGCCAAGGGGTTCAGCGCCCGCCCGATGTCCTGGGCGGTGGCCACCTGGACGACGCGCACCAGCCCGAGTTCCGGGTCGACGTCGACCACCGCGCGGTGCGCGGCGAACGCCAGGGACCAGTGCGCGTTGCCCTGGCCGTTCTCGTCGAGCGGCTCCGTCGGGGCGTGGTGGAACTCGCGGGTCGCCTCGATCGGGCCGGCGCGCAGCGCGTCGGCCAGCGACACGCTGGCGGCGCCGTCCTTGGTCACCAGCTCGCCCTCTTCCAGCACCATGTCCGCCGGCGCCAGGTGCAGGTCGAGGGCCGCCCGCTCGAGGATCACCTCGCGAACGGCCGAGCAGGCCATTTGCACCGCGCCGCCGGACATCATCGTCTGGCGCGAGGCGCTGGTGGAGCCGGCGGAGCCGACCTGGGTGTCGGCGGGGTGGACGACGACCTCGGTCACGCCCAGCTCGGCGCGGGCGATCTGCTGGCCGATGGTGACGAACCCCTGGCCGACCTCGGCGGTGGCGACGTGCACCGTGGCCACCGGCTCGCCGCCCGGGCCGAGCTCCAGGCGCACCCGCGCGGTGGAGTAGTCGTCGAACCCCTCGGAGAAGGCCAGGTTCTTGAACCCGACCGCGAAGCCGACGCCGCGCCGCACGTCGCCATGCAGGGCGGTCAGCCCGGCACCTCCCGGCAGCGACATCACCGGCGCGTCGGCCGACAGTGGCTCCGGCATCGGCAGGTCGCGGCAGGCGACGATGCACTCGGCGACCGGGGCGGTGCCGGTGATCACCTGCCCGGTGATCAGCTGGTCGTGGGTCTTCAGCGCGTTGCGCAGGCGCAGCTCGACCGGGTCGATCCCGAGGGCCGCGGCCAGCTTGTCCATCTGCGCCTCGGCGGCGAAGGAGGTCTGCACCGCGCCGAAGCCGCGCATCGCGCCGCACGGCGGGTTGTTGGTGCGCACGGCGAAGCCGTCGACTTTCGCGTTCGGGGTGAAGTAGGGGCCGGGGGCGAAGGCGGAGGCATTGGAGATCACCGCCGTCGACGACGAGGTGTACGCGCCGCCGTCGAACACCATTCGGCATTCGACGTTGACCAGCCGCCCGTCGCGGGAGGCGTGGTGGCGGTACCAGAGCCGGGCAGGGTGGCGATGGACGTGGCCGAAGAACGACTCCTCGCGGCTGTACACCATCTTGACCGGCTTGCGCGTGACCAGGGCCAGCAGGCAGGCGTGGATCTGCATGGACAGGTCCTCGCGGCCGCCGAAGGCGCCGCCGGTCCCGGCGAGGGTGAGCCGCACCTTCTCCCTTGGCAGGTTCAGGCAGGCGGCGATCTGGTCGCGGTCGACGTGCAGCCACTGGGTGGCGACGTACAGCTCGACGCCGCCGTCCTCGCTCGGCACGGCCAGGCCGGACTCCGGGCCGAGGAACGCCTGGTCCTGCATGCCGACCTCGTAGTCGCCCTCGACGACCACCTCACCCTGGGCGTCCGGGTCTCCGAAGCGGACCCTCAGGTGCCTGAACAGGTTGCCGGCGGGGTGGATGGCCTCGCCGACCATGGCCGCCTCGGGGTCGACGACCGGGGCGAGGACCTCGTAGTCCACCACGATCGCGTCGGCGGCCCGGCGGGCGATCTCGGGGTGGTCGGCGGCGACGGCGGCGACCGGCTCGCCGTGGAACCGCACCACCCCGTCGGCGAACACCGGCTGGTCGTGGTGCTCCAGGCCGTAGGTCCGGCTGCCCCACAGGTCGTCGTTGGTGATCACCGCGTGCACGCCCGGGATGGCGAGGGCCGGGGCGGTGTCCATCACCCGGATGCGGGCGTATGGGTGGGGGCTGCGCAGGGTCGCGCCCCAGACCATGCCCTCCGTCCACAGGTCGGAGGAGAAGGCGAACTCGCCCTTGGTCTTGGCCGGGGCGTCCGGCCGCAGGACGCTCTCGCCCAGGCCGGGAGCCCGGCGCGTGCGCGTGAAGGTGCTTGGCAGGCTAGGTGCTGGCACGGGCGCGCTCCTCCTTGACGGCGTGGAAGGCGGCGAAGATCCTGCCGTATCCGGTGCAGCGGCACAGGTTGCCGGAGAGGGCCTCGCGCAGCGCCAGCTCGTCGGCGTCGGGCCGGCGGTCCAGCAGGTCGTGCATGGCCACGATCATCCCGGGGATGCAGAAGCCGCACTGCACGGCACCCTGCTCGAAGAAGGCCCGCTGGACGTCGGTCAGCTCGCCCTCGGGGCTCAGGCCCTCGACAGTGCGGACGTCGCTGCCGACCGCGTCGGCGGCCATCACGCAGCAGGAGGCCACCAGGGTGCCGTCGAGCATCACCGAGCAGGAGCCGCACTCGCCCTGCTCGCAGGCGTTCTTGGCGCCGGGGAGGGCGAGGCGCTCCCTGAGCACGTAGAGCAGGCTCTCGCCGATCCAGGCGTCGGCGACCTCCCGGTCCTTGCCGTTGACCGACAGGCGGTAGCTCTCGGTGGGCTGGGCGTCCGGGGCGGCCGGTTGCACGCTCATGCGGCGAGGCTCCTCTGCAGTGCTCGGGTGGCGACCACTCCGACGGCGTGCCGGCGGAACTCGGCCGTGCCGCGCTGGTCGGAGATGGGGGTGGCGGCATCGCGGGCCAGCTGGCCGAACCTGGCCACCGCGTCCGGCGGGGCGGTCATGGCGTCCCAGTCGATCTCACCGGCGATGAACTCCTCGGCGGCGGTGGCCCGCAGCGGCCGCGGCGACACCGAGCCGAGGCCGAGCCGCACGCTGCGGCCGGCCCGGTCGACGACCAGGCCGCAGACCACGATCGAGATCACCATCGCGTTGCGGGTGCCCACCTTGAGGAACTGCTGTGGACCGTCGAGGCGGGGCACCCGGACCTCCCGGATGACCTCGCCCGGCTGGATCGCGGTGCGCTTGACCCCGGTGATGAACTCGGCCAGCGGCAGCCGGCGGTCGCCGCCGCGGCTGGCGAGCACGATGGTGGCGTCCATCGCGCCGAGCACCGGCAGCCCGTCGCCCGCCGGGCTGGCGGTGCCGACGTTCCCGCCTACGGTGCCGGCGTTGCGCATCTGGGGCGAGCCCACCGTCCGGGCGGCCGCCGCCAGCCCGGGAAGGACGTCTACCAGGTCGTTCTCGACCTCCGTCCAGGTGGTTCCAGCGCGGAGCACGACCTCGTCGTCGAGCACGTCGTAGCCTCGCAGCTCCTCGACGCGGCGCAGCGCGACCACGGACGGCGGACGCCGGTGGCCGAAGTTCACCTCCACCATCAGGTCGGTGCCGCCGGCCAGCAGGTGCGCGTCAGGCAGCTCGTCGAGCGCGTCGAAGACCTCGGCCAGTGTCGTGGGGCGGGCAACCAGCATGTCGACCCCTATCAGGCGGTGGGACGGGGACCGCCGCGGCCGGACAGGTCGGCGATCAGCGTCAGGATGGCGCTGTGGTCGAGCGAGCCGCGGTCCAGGCTGCGCAGCGCAACCAGCATCTGGGCGACCAGCGCCGTCACCGGAATGGCCACACCGGCGTCGCGGGCCGCCGCCTGGACGATCTGCATGTCCTTGTGGTGCAGGTCGATGCGGAAGCCAGGGTCGAACTTGCGGGCCAGCATCCCGGCGGCCTTGCGCTCCAGGATCTGGTTGCCGGCCAGCCCGCCTGCCAGCACCTTGATGGCCGGCGCCATGTCGACCCCGTGGGCTTCCAGCAGCACGATCGCCTCGCTGACCAGCTCGATCACGCCGGCGACGATGAGCTGGTTGGCGGCCTTCACGGTTTGACCGGAGCCGACCGGCCCGACGTGCACGACCGTCTTGCCCAGTACCTCGAGGACGGGCAGGGCGGCGTCGAAGTCCTCGGCGGCGCCGCCGACCATGATCGAGAGGGTCGCCTCCACGGCGCCGACCTCGCCGCCGCTCACCGGGGCGTCGAGGAACCGCACCCCGCGGGCCCGCGCCGCGTCGCCCACCAGGCGGGCCGTGTCGGGCCGGATCGTGCTCATGTCGATCAGCAGGAGCCCGTCGCGCGCGGCCGAAAGGACGCCGTCGTCGCCGAGCACCACGTCCTCGACGTCGGGGGAGTCGGGCACCATGGTGATGACGACGTCGGCGCCGGCCGTCACGTCGGCCGCCGAGCCGCCCGCCTTCGCGCCCGCCGCGACCAGGGCGCGCACTGGTTCCTCGGAACGGTTGTGGACGGTGAGCTCGTGGCCGGCGCGGACCAGGTGCTCGGCCATGGGTCTGCCCATCACGCCGAGGCCGATGAACCCGATCGCCGTCATCGGCGGCCCTCCTCGTTCAGCAACTTCTGCATGCCCAACCCGTGCATGCCCAACCCGCTGCTGGTCCAGCGGCGCGAAGGTCTTCGCCGACCGGAGAACTCCTCTCGGACGGCGGGTCGCTCCCTAGCGCTTTCCGTAATGCGGGAAAGTTTACCCACTGCGTGGGTGGAACGTACCCCGAGTCGGACGCCCCGTCAAGCCTTCGTGGACAGCTGCAGCCTGGCCGCGAGCCGCCGCGTGCAGACCGGTTCAGGACGCGGCGACGAGGCTGCCTGTCATCGCTGCTGAGATGCGCATCATCTCTGGCAGCAGGCGCTCGTAGTCATCCCGACGAAGGCGTCCTTCGGGCGCGGAGACCGACACGGCGGCTACGCTGTCCCCGACGCCGAACACCGGCACCGCCAGACAGCGGACGCCGATCTCCTCCTCACCGTCGTCGACCGCGTATCCCTGACGCGCGACCACGTCGAGCTCGGCGAGGAACTTGTTCCGGTCGACGATGGTCCGCGGTGTGCGCGGCGGCAGACCGGTTCGGTCCAGCAGTGCCTCCATCGCAGGCCGCGGGCGGAAGGCGAGCAGGACCTTGCCGACCGCGGTCGAGTGCGGCAGTACTCGGCGTCCCACCTCGGTGAACATCCGGACATTGTGCTTGCGAGAGGCCACCTGCGCGACATAGACGGCATGGTCGCCGTCCAGCATGACCAGGTTGGCCGACTCACCGCTGACCTCCATCAGCTCGGTGAGGAAGGGACGTGCCCACCCGCCGAAGTGGCGCCCGGCCGCGTCACCGAGGCGCAGCAGGCGTGGGCCAAGTGTGTACTTGTGGGTCTCCGGATTCTGCCGGGCGTAGCCGTGCAGCACGAGCGTGCCGAGCAACCGGTGAATGGTGCCAAAGGGCAGTCCCGTCACGGTGCGCAGCTCGCTCACGCCGACCTCCTGCTCCTGTCCCAGGTCGGCGAGGCTCTCGAGCAGGGATAGGGCGCGCTCCACCGACTGCACGCCGCCTGTGGTCCTCTCAGCGGTGGCGATGACCGGCCTCCTGTTCGAACGACCCGTGCGTTGGAGCTACGGATTCCCCAATCCTGCCCACGGTGTGGAAACGGCATCCGGGTGACGGGCACGGATGACCACTATGGCGCTCCTCGGCCGGCACCGCCACACCCTCAGCCAGTTCGCCTCGCATAGCGGTCGATTACCGTGTGGTCCAGCCCGGTGAGCTCCTGGACCTCGGTCGCGTCCAACGCCTGGCAGTCGAGGCCACGGGCCACGAACCCGGCCAGCGCCTGTGCCGTGGCCGGCTCGTCGAGCACGCCGCCGGCGGTGCGTTCGGCATACGCCCGCAGCCGGGCCGCCGCCGCCGGCAGACCCTCCCGGAAGAAGGCGTAGGTCGCCAGGTAGCGGGTGGGCAGCTGGGCCGGGTGCATGTCCCAGCCCTGCCAGTAGCCGCGCACCAGGGACCGGCGGACCAGGCGGGCGTGCAGCCGCCACGCCGCGTGCACCGCCTGGGTGTCGCCGACCGGCAGCACGTTGGTGGACCCGTCGGACAGGCGGACGCCGGTCGCGGCCGCGGCCACCTGCATGACCGCCTTCGCGTGATCGGCCACAGGGTGCTCCATGCTCTGGTAGGCCGCAGCGATCCCGCAGGCGGCGCTGTAGTCGTAGGTGCCGTAGTGCAGGCCGGAGCAGCGGCCGTCCGCCACATGGATCATCCTGGCCACGGCGGCGGTCCCGTCGGCGGCCAGGACCGACTGCGGCGTCTCGACCTGGATCTCGAACCTCAGTCGGCGCGCGGGCATGCCGTGCGCCTGCTCCAGTAGGCCGCAGACCACGGCCATGGCCTCGACCTGACGCACGTCGGTCACCTTCGGCAGGGTGACGACGAACCCGTCGGGCAGCGCGGCGTGGGCGAGCAGCCCGCTCAGGAAGAGGTCCAGCGTTCGCAGCCCTCGGCGCCGGGTCGCGGCCTCCAGGCACTTGATCCGCAGCCCCACAGAGGGCGGCGACGTCCCTGCTTCGATCTCCGTGGCCAGGGCCCGAGCCACGGCCAGGGCGTCGTGGTCCTCCTGCTCGTCCGGCCGGGCTCCGTACCCGTCCTCGAAGTCGAGGCGCAGGTCCTCGATAGGCTCCCGCGCGAGCTTGTCCAACACTCTGGGGAACACACGCGCGACCAGCGTCGCGTCGACTCCGGTGGCCTCGGCCAGCGCCGGCGCGCTGGCGGCGTGCTGGTCGAGTGCCGCCCGTGCTTGCGCGCCCCAGTCGGCAGTGAGCCCGGAAGTCATGAGGTCGGCAGGGACGTACACGGTGTGCACCGGTTGGCGGCCGCCCGCGTCTCCGGGATAGCGGGCGGCAAGGTCGGCGTCTGCCGGCGCCAGTCGTCGGTCGAGGTCGTCCAGAACGTCCACGCCGAGACGCGGAAGGGCTGCGGCCACGGGGACTCCTCGCAACGGCCACAGCGGCCGCCCTCGTGGACCCATCCCTTCGTCTGTGAGGGCAGCGAGGTCGGCTCCGCCGTGAAATGTAGTTTCCGTTCTGCGGGCACACCGTACCCCGTCTCATGTCCGACGGCGAGCCCACCACAAGTCACCGCCCGCGCCGACCGTGCATGCGATGACGGCCGAGCCCTCACTGGCGAGCCCCGATGGGGACCCCCCGAATCCTCGCCAGGGGGCTCGGCCGCCCTGGATGGTCCCGCTGGGCCGACTCCCTGCCAAGGCGGAGAAGTGCCCAACCCGGCCGGGGTCGAACTACCCCTCTTTGGGGAAGCGGGGCGCAATCCCGCGTTCGAGGGCGAAGCGGGTCAGGTCTGCCCGCCGGCGCGAGCCGGTCTTGTTGCGGATGCGGTCCAGGTGGGAGTGGACGGTACGGACGCTGAGCTGCAGCAACTTCGCGATGTCCTGGTCGGTCTCGCCGCCGGCGACCAGCTCGAGGATCTCCCGCTCTCGCTCGGTGATCCTGATGGGCGCCTGGAGCAGGTAGGAGGCGAGCGTCGCCGAGACATAGGTACGTTGCTCCGCGACGGCGCGAATCGCCCGGACGATCTCGGACTCCTCGGCCTGCTTGGTGAGGTAGCCTCGGGCGCCGGCCCCGATCGCTTCGATGACGTCGGCGGGTGCCTCCGAGGCGGACACCACCAGAACGGACTGGCCGCGGGCGCACAGATGGGTGACGGCCGCCGCCCCGCTGAGTCCGGGCAGGTGCAGGTCCAGCAGCACGACCTCGGCCTGTGCCTCGCCTTGGGCGTCCAGTTCCTCGACCGACCGGCTCGCACCGGTCAGCCGGAGGTCCGGTGCGGCGTCGATCACGTGGACCAGTCCCTTGCGGAAGATCGGATGGTCCTCGACGACTGCCACCCTGATCATCTCGGCCCCCACAGCGTCACCCGTGTCCCGCGTCCTGGGGCCGACCACAGCTCGGCCCGGCCGCCCACCTCGTGCATGCGGCTGGTGATCGACCGCTCGACTCCGAAGCCGTGGTGCTCGGTTTCGAGGTCGAACCCGCGGCCGTGGTCGCGGACGATGACCTCCACCCCGTCCGGCCGTGACACCGCCCGCACCACCGCCCGGCCAGCGTCGGCGTGCTTTGCCACGTTGGTTAGCGCCTCGCGCGTCGCCCCGATCAGGGCGGTCGCCACGGCCGGAGGGGGATCGCGGTCCAGCCCACCGGTCACCAGCTCGGTGTGCAGGCCGCGGTGCAGGAACTCCTCGGTGAGCGCGTGCAGGCCGCCGGTGAGCCCGCCCTGGCGTGCGCTGTCCTCATGCAGGACCCCGCGCAGTTCGGTCGCCTGCTGCAGCGCGGTGGCTCGGATCTCCCGTAGGCGCTCGGCGGGCATGCCGTCGTCCGCGCCGGCGCGTAGGGCGATCGCCTCCAGGGTCTGTAGGACCGTGTCATGGGTCTCGCGGAGCAGGCGGGCCCGCTCACCTTCCCGTCCGGCCCGCAGTCCCTCGCCGACGGCCGCCCGGGCCCCCTGGCGGGCCAGCGCGACGATCACCAGGGCCAACCCGAACGCCAGCGCCAGCCAGGCGATGCGGGCCACGAAGGTCATCCAGCCGTCGAAGTCGAAGACCGCATGGTTGAGTCTGGCCATCAGCAGGTGCAGGGCGACCCCGCCGGCAAGGATCGCAGCGCCGGTCCTGGCTCCTCGCAGGGCGGTCCAGAAGCTGATCACCCCCAGGCCGTAGCCCCAGACGATGTCCCGACCGGTCCACAGGAACGTGCCGTGCTGCAGCGTCGACGTCGCCCAGAGGTTCAGGCCAGTGGCGACCGCGAGGTCGACGGCCAGGAATGCGGGCGACCGCAGCAGCCCGCGGAAGCGGCCCATGCTGACGCCGACCAGCAGTACCAGATCGCCGGTCAGCACCACGGCCAGGCCGGCCAGGAGGGAACGAGGGATGTCGGTCCCGAGGTTGCCGAGCGCGCCGGCCACCAGGATCGGAGTGATCGCTACCCGGTAGGCGAGCGCGGCCACCGCGAACCAGCTCAGCGTCCGCCGGACCAGCTCGTCGGCGCCCGCCACCCCGGTCGACGACGCATCACCGGCCGAGGACGCCGGCCCTACCGTCGCTGGGTGATCGCCGGTCTCCGCAGGACGCCGATGCTGCCCTGCGAGCCGGCTCCGCCTGTGCCGGGTGACGCTGGACCAGGTCCGACTACGTGCGGATCGCGCCATTGCGGATCACGTGCCAGGACCTGTGGAACAAAGCATGCTCGTCCGCGCTCTCATCTTGCTGGCAGAGACCGAGAGCCTAAGGGAAGAGCGCCGATCCGGCTATCCATGCATAGCCCTGCCAAGCCGTACCATCTGGCGCCACGTTGGCCAGCTCGACGTGGAGCGGCCTCAGCTGAGCACCTGCGAAGTGGGGTAGTTCTGCCCTTGGCTGGCTGCGCGAGCCTCACCATGATCGACAGATGCCCGAGGCCAAAGACGCCCCAACGGCTGCTCGTGTCGTCGCAGGAGTGCCGCTGCTGCAAGCTGGGCTCGAGCAGGCGGCGCTCGCTGTCGGGCTGCGGGTCGTGGACGGGGAAGAGGCAGCGGCAATCGGACTTCGATCGCCAAACGCCGGGCCAACCCTGGCTGCGATCGACGTGTGCGCCGACGCCGATCACGTGACCATCACGCTGACCGCCGTCCCCGATTCCAAGACCTGGTTCAGGCTTCTCGCGCTGCTCCGCGAGCTACTCGACCTGAGTTCCTGACAAGGTCGCAGCGCCGAGCCCACATCGCGCGCCGCTTGGATGCTACCGGCATGCCAGCTCCTCGACGATGGCGGCCAGCGCCTCCACGCCGGCCAGGCAGTCGCTCAGCTCGGCGTGCTCGGCCGGGCTGTGGCTCACCCCGGTTGGGTTGCGGACGAACAGCATCGCGCTCGGCACGGCGGCGGCCAGGACGCCGGCGTCGTGGCCGGCCGCGGTGGGCAGCTCGACCGGGTCCAGCCCGCGGCCGCGCAGGCAGGCGGCCAGCCGGTCGGTCAGGGCGCGGTCGAAGGCGACCGCCGGGCTGCGCGACTCGCAGGCGACCTCGACGGCCAGCCCGTGCCCCTCGGCGGCCCGGTCGAGCACCCCGCCGACCTCGGCGAGCACCCGGTCAAGGGTGGCGGCGTCGGCGGCGCGCACGTCCAGCCAGGCGCGGACGCGCGCGGCGACGCTGTTGGTCGAGTTCGGCTCCACCTCCAGCCGGCCGACCGTGGCGACCGCCCCGTGCCGCGCGGCCGCCGCCCGGGCCGCCAGCGCGGCCTCCGCCAGGCCGAGCACCGGGTCGTGGCGGTCCTCCAGCCTGGTCGTGCCGGCGTGGTTGGCCTCGCCGGCCAGGTCGAGCCGCCAGCGGCCGTGGGGCCAGATCCCGCTGGCCAGGCCGAGCGGGGCGTCGTGGTCGACCAGCCAGCGGCCCTGCTCCACGTGCAGCTCGACTGCGGCGGCCAGGCGGGCCAGCCGGGCCGGGTCGGGCCCGAGCGCGGCCGGGTCCAGCCCGGCGGCCCGCAGCGCCTCGGCCAGGGTGACCCCGTCCGTGCCGGTCCGCTCCAGCACGGCGGCCGGGTCGAGGGTGCCGGCGAGGACCCGGCTGCCGAACGTCGCCATCCCGAAGCGGCCGCCCTCCTCGTCGGCGAACGCGACCACCGCCACCGGCCACCGGGGGACGGCGCCGCCGCGGGCGAGCGCGCCGACCGCGAGCAGCCCGCCGACCACCCCGAGGGCGCCGTCGAAGGCCCCGCCACGCGGCACCGTGTCCAGGTGGCTCCCGACCGCCAGGGCGCCCGGCCCGCGCCCGCCCCACCAGGCCCACAGGTTGCCGGCCCGGTCCTGCTCCACGTCCAGGCCGCGGGCGGCCGCCTCGGCCGCGAACCAGCCCCGCGCCGCCCGGTCCTCAACGGTCCAGGCCAGCCGCGTCCAGCCGCCGGCCCCGTCGCGCCCGATCGCCGCCAGCCCGGCGAAGCAGCGCTCGAACTCGTCGCGCAGTTCCATGGCCGGACGATACCGTCTCGGCGGGCGCCACTGGCGGGGCGGGGACTTTGCATTGAGGCCGAGGGCGTCGCCGAACCTCAGCGGAGTGGAGGTCCCTCCCTGTACTGAGGCAGATCGAACGGCTCGAGCAAGGGTGATCAGGACCACGATCGGGGCCAATTGAGCACCCAGGTCGACCAGGCCGAGAACCGGATGCGTGCCATCAAGGCCGTGATGGTGGCCCCTTGGCGATTGATCGGAGGATCCGATGAGAGTGGTCGTGGCGCTGGGAGGCAACGCGCTGCTGAAGCGGGGCGAGCCGATGACCGCCGACGTGCAGCGTGGCAACGTGAAGACGGCCGCCCGCGCGCTTGCGTCGGTGGCGCGCAACCACCAGCTGGTGCTGTCGCATGGCAACGGACCGCAGGTGGGGTTGCTGGCGCTCCAGGGCGCCGCCTTCGCAGAGGTCGAGGCCTATCCCTTGGACGTGCTCGGCGCGCAGACCGAAGGCATGATCGGGTACGTCCTCGAGCAGGAGCTCGGCAACCTGCTGCCCGTCGAGGTGCCGTTCGCGACCATCCTCACGATGGTCGAGGTCGAGCCGTCGGATCCGGCGTTCGGCAACCCGACGAAGTTCGTCGGGCCCGTCTACACCAAGCCGCAGGCCGACAAGCTGGCCAGCGAGAAGGGGTGGGTCTTCAAGCCGGACGGGGATCGCTGGCGGCGGGTGGTCCCGTCGCCCGAACCCAAACGCATCTTCGAGATCCGGCCGATCCGCTGGCTCCTCGACAAGGACGTCATCGTGATCTGCGCGGGCGGGGGCGGGGTCCCGACGATGTATGCGCCGGACGCCGAACGCACCCTCGTCGGGGTCGAGGCCGTGATCGACAAGGACCTTGCGAGTCAGCTGCTCGCCCGGGAGGTCGGGGCCGACTTGTTCGTCATGGCGACCGACGTCGACGGTGTCTACGCCGGCTGGGGCACCCCCGAGCAGCGCCGGCTGGAGCGGGTGACACCGAACGAGCTGCGCAAGCTGGCATTCGCCGCCGGGTCGATGGCCCCGAAGGTCGAGGCAGCTGTCCGGTTCGTCGAAGGCACGGGCAAGCAGGCCGCGATCGGTGGCCTGGCCGAGATCGAGGCGATCGTGGACGGCAACGCGGGGACCCGGGTGGTCGCCCCGTGATCGCCGTGCCGCGGGAATGGAGGGATGGTGGACGCGTAGCGCCTCGCTATCCCTGGCTGCCGGGCCGAGGATGTCCTCGATCTACGTATGTGGTGGCTGCGGCCCGCACAGCTACAGCGGGGCGGTGAGCTCCAGCGCCACCCCGTCGGGGTCCTTGAACGGCAGCACCGCGATGCCGAACGGCGGCAGGTCATGGATGCCGCTGTGCTCCACGCCACGCTCCTCGAAGGCCTGCACTGCCGCCTCCAGGTCGGCCTTGCCGGCCACGCTGAAGCTGAGGTGGTCAAGGCCGCAGCGGAACGGGTCGAAGCGGTCGTTGGTCCGCTCGGTGTCCACCGGGCGCAGCCCGATGAGCAGGTCGCCGTTGACCATGACGATGCCGTCCTGCAGCAGGTCCACGGTCAGGTCGTGGTGGGGATCGTCGGCGGAGGGCGGGGCGTCCATGGCGATCTGGAACCCGAGCAGTTCGGTGTAGAACGCCCGGGACCGTTCGACGTCGGTGACGGTGAGGCGAAGGTGGTGGACCGGGCCGAGCGACAGCGGGACTGCCATCGAGCGCCTCCTCGTGTCGACAGCGGGTGGCGGGCCCATGATGCGGCCGGACGCCGGACCAGGAAAGCGCCGTCGATGGGACGGTCCATGGAGGGCGCCGGAATCGACCGCGCGGGTGATCGCCGCGCCCGCAAGCGCGAACCCGGCGCCGGATGCGGCTTTCTTGGTCAGCGGAGCGGCCGCGCGACGGCCTTGGGCTACTCCCCGGCCCGGGTCCGGTGCACCCGGGTTGCCTCCGCGGGTGGTGGGCGACCCTGGTTGCTCGTGTCACCAGATCCGTAGCCTGGGGGCGGCCGGCAAGCCACCGTCGTCCTGGTAGGGCAGCCCAGCTCAGGAACGCCAGCTGTTAATGCAGGCACTGGTAGCGCAAGGCAGCACGTTGACCGCGTCGTTGACCGAGCAAGGCAAGCCCGAGGACCTGGGGCACCAGATCGAAGTCTGGTGTCTACGGCTCGGGATCCCCACGGAGTCCGGCAGGGTGGGCTGCCGCGCCGCCACCAGGTGGATGCCTGGTCGAAGCGGCACGACCAGCCCGTTCGGGGTCAACGACTGCTTGACATCACTTGCGACCGGGTGTATCCGGACGGCGACGCCGTCCGGCTCAACCCGGAGCTGTCAGGGGGAACCATCGTGCGCCGCACGGTTGAGCTGGTCATCGGTGTGGTAGCGGTTGTCGTCTTGCTTGCGGGTTGCTCATCGACCGCTCAGCCGGGGCAGCCAGGTTCGACCACCGCCGCGCCGAGCCCCACGCCTCCGAGCTCGGCCGATCCCAACGCGGGCCTGAAGAACGGAACCCAGCTGAAGGCCGTCCTGCTGACCACCAAGGACCTCCCGGCCGGGTTCAAGGTCTCCCCGGCCGTCGTCAGGGATTCCGGGGACGTGTTCGGCCCGCGGTCCACGGCCACCACGCCGAGAAGCTCGGCCTGTAGGAAGCTGGACACTAACGTCTGGGCCGAGGGTGCCGGGATCGGCCCGCCGGCGTCCTTCGCGCAGACCGGCTTCACCGACAGCTACGGCGACGAGGTCGATGCGGTGATCGACTCGTTCCGGGGCACCGACGCCCAGAAGGTCATGGCCAACCTGCGGAAGCTGTTTGCGGTCTGCGCCAAGTTCAAGACGACCACCTCCGGAACCCCCACCACCGTCAAGGTCGTCGCCAAGGCCGGCCCAAGGGTCGGCGACGACAGCGTCAAGGCGGTCTTGACCTCCCCGGTGTGGCAGGGCGGCACGACCTTGGCCGCAGTCCGGGTCGGAAAGGCGGTCGTGTCGGTCCTGTACTCCTCCGGCAAGAGCGACCTGGGCGCCAAGGCGACGAACCTCGCGGCCACCATCGCCCGGCGACTCTAATCATCGACCCTTGCGCAACAGCCGAGTACGCGGAGAAGCGCGAGGGCTGGAGCCGCGAGCTCGTGGTGGGGGGGCGCTGGCAACCGTCTGCGCCGCGTTCCTGCAGTCGCCGCCGGACCGAAGTTCATCCTCGTGTCGTTCATCATCTACGCGCCGGCCGGCATCCTGTTCGTGACGGCCCGCCGCGAGCAGCGCAGGCGGCTGTTCTCGCCCGCCGAGCTCGTCATCCTGGCCGTCTCGATCGTCGGCGTCGTCGCCCTCGCGACCCGCTGGATCTCGATCCTAGCCTCCGTGCCGGGACACGCGTCCAACTCGAAGCGAGGTACACATGACCAGCCAGAACACCGTCAGCTCGACCTACGGCGTGCACTCCGAGGTCGGCAGGCTGCGGAAGGTCCTCGTCTGCGCGCCCGGGTTGGCCCACCATCGGCTCACGCCCAGCAACGCCGAGGACCTGTTGTTCGACGACGTGATGTGGGTCGAGAACGCCCAGCGCGACCACGCCGACTTCGTCGACAAGCTGCGCACGCGCGGAGTCGACGTCCTCGAGCTGCACGACCTGCTTGCGCAGACGGTGGCGATCCCCGAGGCGAGGTCGTGGCTGCTGGACCGGAAGATCGTCGCCAACCAGGTCGGGGTCGGCCTGATCGACGACACCCGCGCATACCTGGAGACGCTCGAGCCGCGCCAGCTCGCGGAGTACCTGATCGGTGGGCTGGCCACCTCCGAGCTTCCCGACGACTTCCGCTCCGGCTACGTCGCACTCGCCCGCGAGTCGACCGGTGTCCGCGAGTACCTCATGCCGCCGCTGCCCAACACCCTGTACACCCGCGACACGACCTGCTGGCTCTATGGTGGCGTGACGCTGAACCCGCTGTACTGGCCGGCACGGCACGACGAGACGCTGCTGATGAAGGCGATCTACGAGTTCCACCCCGACCTCGTCGGCTCCACCGTGTGGTGGGGCGACCCCGAGCGGGACTGGGGGCTGGCGACGTTGGAGGGCGGCGACATCATGCCCGTCGGCAACCGCGTCGTGCTGATGGGCATGAGCGAGCGCACCTCGCGCCAGGCGATCACCCAGGTCGCGGTGGCCCTGTTCGAGCAGGGCGCCGCCGAGCGCGTCGTGGTTGCCGGCATGCCGAAGCTGCGCGCCGCGATGCACCTGGACACCGTGTTCACCTTCGCCGACCGGGACATTGCCACGCTGTACGCCAACATCGTCGACGGCGTTCACGCCTTCTCCCTGCGGCCGAGCGATCGGGCGCCCGGGGTCGAGGTCACCGACGAGGGCTCCAAGAAGTTCGTCGACGTGGTCGCCGAGGCGCTCGGCCTCCCCCAGCTGCGGGTCGTCGAGACCGGAGGCGACGTGTACGCGTCCGAGCGCCAGCAGTGGGACAGCGGCAACAACGCCGTCGCCCTCGAGCCCGGCGTGGTCTGCACCTACGACCGCAACACCCTGACCAACACCCTGCTGCGCAAGGCGGGAGTCGAGGTCATCACGATCGTCGGGGCCGAGCTTGGCCGCGGTCGGGGAGGGGGCCACTGCATGACCTGCCCACTCATCCGCGACGCCGTGGACTTCTAGAGCTGTATTGACCTGAGCCTGGGCGACCCAACGACCCGCGCCGACGCCACCCGACGCGTCGCCGACGGCAACACGCCCCGTGCGATCCGGCGGTGCCTGCAGCGCTTCGTCGCCCGGCAGCTGTTCAACCTCCTAGA
>DASYUT010000042.1 GCA_036000965.1 Actinomycetes bacterium | reverse complement strand
CTCGTCGGTGTCGATCCTGAACGGCTCCATGCCCAGCCGGGTGGTGCGACGCCCGGTCTGCGCCAGGATCGCGTCCGCGTAGCTGTTGCCCTCGGAGAACAGGCCCCGCTGCTCCAAGCCGACGCCGATGAGGATCAAGGTGACGGGGAACTCGTTGGCGATGTGCTTGAAATGGTTGCTGACCTCGACCCCGTTGGTGTGCCGCCATTTCAGGAAGTGCAGGTCGTCGACGATCAGCAGCCGCACCTCACACGACAGCACGCAGTCGAGGACTCGGTCGCCGAACTGGGTGGTCGTGCCCTTGAAACGGCCGGGGTGGCCGAAGAACTCCAGCAGCGCCCGGTTGAAGTCCTTCATGCCGGTGTTGCCGGTCAACCCGACCCGGCAGACCGGCCACCGCTCATGCCCATGGTCGGTGTAGGCGCCCTCCGCGGCGAGCTCCCGGCGGTGATACTTCTTGGCGAACGCCAGCACCGAGGTGGTCTTGCCTAACCCGGGGAACGCGTCGATGGCGACCGCGCCCTTGGCCTTGTCGCCGTCTTGGAGGTTGCTGTCGACGATGTCCCACAGATCCTCGTGCAGTGCCGCCAACTGGGGGGTCTTGATCGGCCCGAGGTTGGCATGCCAGATGCGCCGTGCCTTGTCGTAGTCGGCTCGCGCATCCTCACCGAGCGCGCGGAGCTGGACAGGTGACAGTTGCTCAGGCTTGATCCGCCGCGCGGCCTCGACGAACTGCTTCCAGCCTTCCTTGCGCGACGGTGTCAGGTTGTCGAGCTTGGGCAAACGCGCATCGTTCGGAGCCTCGCTCGGCGTGGCGCCGGGAGCGACCCAATCAGCGGGATGTGCCGCGTTCACCCGCCTGCTCGCGGGCTTGCTCGCGCGCCCGCTCACTCCACGTCCTCCAGCGCATCGGCGTAGAAGTCGTCCTCGGCGAGATCCCCGTCGGCAGGGTCGAGCTCATCTACGTCGTCGTCGTCGCCTGGTTTCGGCGGCTCCGGCTCGGGCTCGGGTTTCCGTGCCCTGCCGGGTGTCGTGCCGGCGTTCTGGGATGCACCGGGTTCGCTAGTCGCGGCCGCGGGCAGCTCCAGGACCTTGCGGACCGATGGCAGCGAGGACACCTCGTCTGGGGACGGGAGATCGATAGCGGCCTGGTCACGGGAGATGCGCAGTGCCATGCGCCGTTCCGCCATGCTCATCCCCAAGCCGAGGTTCCACCGCTCCAGCAGGTCGGCCACCGCAAGCTTGTCGTCGGGATAGGTGTATTTCGCCGCGGCCATCCGGCGGGCGAACTGCAGCGCTTCATCGCTGAACGGCATGTCGACCGCTGGGGCGTGCTCCCAGATCAGGGCATGCCAACGACGGCTAGCCGGGTCGCGGAAGTAGACGCGGTTGATGTCATCGGGATCCACCTGGATTGGCCATCGGCCCTTCGCCTTCCCGGTGTAGGGGCTGGTGGTCTCGCGGTAGGGGTCCAGCGCCGGGCCGTTGTAGCGGCGCCGACGGATCTCGATGCCGTAGTGGTGGATCTGCCGCCATTTCGTCTGCAGGAACTCAAACCCTAGGTCGGGGTCGCGGGGAACCTCGACATAGCCGGCCCGTCCCAGGCCATGCTCGAACATCGCCGCCGGCGACAACAGCAGGCCCGGCAGGTGCGGATCGACCAGGCCCTTGTGGGGGGTGTGGTGGTAGATCCCTGCGATCCACTCCCGGATGATCGCCTCCAGCTCGTTAAGGAAGAAGAACGCCTGCCCTTCAGGGTCGAGGCCCCGTGAGTGCACGTCCGGTCCCTTGTAGCCGGGCAGCGCCTGCAACAGGTCCTCGCGCAGGGTCCGGAAGAACCGCTCGAGCGGGCCCTTGTCGCGGCCGGTCCGCAGCCGTGCCGGCTGGACAGAGATACCCATCCGCTGGCACACGCTGGTCAGATGCTCAGAGACGTAGATCATGCCGTGGTCGACCACCACCGTCTCAGGCGCCAGCGCCGGGCCGGCAACCCACCCTGCCGAGGCGGCGGCCTCGGCCATGGGGCCCTCGATGGCGTTGATGTCCAGCAGGACGGCGCGTGGGATGCCGTGATCGGGCCAGACGGCATGCTGCGGCCCGTTCGCGCCCGCCGGCCGTGGCCGGTAGGTCTGGTAGAGCACCGAGCTGGCATCCACCGACTTGGTCGACACCGGCGTGAGCCGCACCCCGGTGATGCAGCGGGTATACCAGTCCATCGCCGCGGTCAGCTCGGCCTGCACCCAGCGAAGCGTGAGCGGGTCCAGCG
Source organism: Actinomycetes bacterium (assembly GCA_036000965.1). Lineage (NCBI taxonomy): Bacteria > Bacillati > Actinomycetota > Actinomycetes > Actinomycetes bacterium. Next base: position 17,296 of record DASYUT010000042.1, on the reverse strand, counting down.
CGAACACATCCAGCCGGGTCGTGTCCAGCAGGAGATACTCGCCCGGGCGGGTCGGCCGCAGCTTCCCGTAGACCGTGCCGGGCCGAGCGGCGATGTCGCGGTTCCGCTTGGTGGAGAGCCGGAAGGTCGGCTGGCGTTCCTCCAGCTCCTCCAGCCACCGGTAGGCCGTCGCCCGGCTCGGCAGCGGCACCGCGCCGGACCCGTGCCGGGCGGCCAGGCGTGCGGCGGTCCGACGGATCACGATGCTGAGGCTGGGCTTGGATTCGTCGGTGTGCTCGGCCATGATCTCCAACGCGGTTTCCACCCACCGCGAATCCGCCCGGCCTAGTCCGCCCATGCCGACTACACCCGGCCCATGCGGCCCGTCCCCGCGGACCAGCCCGGCCTCCCCGTCTTCCCGGAACCGTTGCACCCACCGCTCGATCGTGCGCTGCCCAACGCCCAGCTCCGCCGCCTTGGCCGCATACCGCGCCATCAACGACGTACCAGGCCCATACTCGGACCGCGGCTCGCTCGGTGCGGCCATCTCTGCGCTGCCCGACCGGTAGCCGGTGAGGAGTTCCCGCACGTGCGTGGCCCGCTCCAGCACCTCGTGACGCTCCGCCTCGCTCAGCTGTGCGAGGACCGTCGCAGCCACCTCACCGGCATCGTCGGACGCCGGGCCCGGCTTGGCAGGCACCACCCGTGCACGCTCGGCGGTCAGCAGCTCCCGCAGCGACAGGCGCAGCGGCCGTCCCCGCCCGTCCCGGGCCAGGACCTCGCACCCGGCGGCGCTGCCGAACAGCTGCTCGACCGTGACGACCTCGCCGTCGTAGACCAGCCGAGCCCCGACCCCTAGCCGTACTGCACCGCTCACGACGCCTCGGTCCTCCAGAGCCGATGGGACGCACGCAACGGCGTGCGCAGGTCCGTGGTGAAGAACTGCTCCCACAGCAGGTGCAGCACCGCCGACCGCACCAGAACCTCTGGGCGGTGCGGGAAGCTCCGGATGGCCTCGCCAAACGCAACGCCGTCCAAGTCGACGCCGCGGATTTCATCCAGCAGCCCCGCGTCGAACAGCCGCGCCCGGCGGTAGCCTGCCAGGAACCGCAGGTTCGCCAACTCCGGCTCAGGCGGTTCGGACCACACCTCGAACCCCCAGCCATGGGTCTCCACCACCTGCTTGGCCCAGCCCAGGCTGAACGCGACCTTCGGCTTGTCCACCAGCCGGTGCGGCTTGACCTCCACCACCAGTGGAACATCCCCTTCTCGTAGGAGAAGGAAGTCGGGGATATGCGAGCGTGTCGCGCCATCCACATGGGCCTGGAGCAGGAACGGCTGGGCGAACACCGACCGTACTGACCGGTCGAAATCGGCGTAGATCAGCCGCGCGAGCTCCAGCCGGGACTCGTAGATCACATGTCCCCGGGTGGTGGCGCACCAGTACGACCCCGAGTAATGCCGCTGGCCGTCGTACCACCGGAACGTCCGCCATGGAGCCGTGGACCGAAACATCTCCGCCGGACTCGCTGGCCAAGTCCGGTACTCGTCGGTGCCGCCACTCTCTCGGCGAACACCCACCACAACCGACTCGACCGCGAACTCGCCTGCCATGCCGGTCCTTGGCCTCATCGCTCAACAACTCCTGCATCAGGACCTGTCGGTCTACACCACGGGATCCGAATCTCGCGCCGACAGGAGAGCTTCAGCAGATGGCCGAAGTAGCCGAACGATCATGAGGCTTCTCGTGTTCGATGACGAATTCGCCAGACGCTCGCCATCACGAGTGAGAATCCGTCATCAGAAATGAGACCCTACACAAGTCACAGGCTGCGGGCCGCCATCGGGGCGAAGCGCGAGTACTGGCCCTGGAAGGTCACCGTGACCGTGTCGGTAGGTCCGTTGCGGTGCTTGGCCAGGATGAAGTCGGCCTCACCCTTCCGGGTCGACTCCTGGTCGTACAGCTCGTCCCGGTAGATGAAGAGGACAACATCCGCATCCTGCTCCAAAGCTCCGCTTTCTCTCAAATCAGACAACATGGGCCTTCGGTCTGACCGTGCCTCGGTCTGGCGGGAGAGCTGGGAGACGGCGATAACAGGGACCTCGAGCTCCTTGGCGAGGAGCTTCAGCGACCGGGAGATCTCGCTGACCTCCTGCTGGCGGTTCTCGACCCGCTTGGCCGGCTGCATGAGCTGCAGGTAGTCGACGATCACCAGGCCGAGGCCGTGGCGCTGCTTGAGCCGCCGGCACTTGGCTCGGATCTCCATCATGGTGATCGCGGCCGAGTCGTCGATGAACAGGGGGGCGTCGGCCAGCTTGCCCAGGGAGCGGGTCAGGCGGGTCCAGTCGGACTCTTCCATGCGGCCGGTGCGCAGGCGCTGCATGTCGACCGTGCACTCGGCGCACATCAGGCGCTGCACCAGCTCGGTCTTGCTCATCTCGAGCGAGAACACCACCGTGGGCACCTGGGCCCTGACGGCCGCGTGCCTGGCGACGTCGAGCCCTAATGTGGACTTCCCGACAGCTGGCCGTGCCGCGACGATTATCAGGTTCGAGTTCTGCAGGCCCGAGGTGAGGCGGTCGAGGTCGGGGAAGCCGGTGGGGACGCCGGTGATCTCGCGGCGGTCGTCGTGGAGGCGCTCGATCGCCTCCAGAGTGCCGGTCAGCACCTCGCGCAGGCTCTGGTAGTCCTCGCTGACCCGGCCCTGGGCGACCTGGTAGACGAGCGACTCGGCGATGTCGACGGCGCGCTCGGTGTCCTGGGGGGTCTCGAAGCCGAGCTGCACGATGCGGGTGCCCACGTCGATGAGGCGGCGGAGGACGCCAGCCTCCTTGACGATCCGGGCATAGTAGGCGGCGTTGGCGGCCGTTGGCACCCCGGACACGAGCGTGAACAGGAAGGGGGCGCCGCCGATGTCCTGGAGGACGCCGTCGCGGCGCAGGAACTCGGCTACGGTGACCGCGTCGACCGCCTGGCCGTGGGAGTAGAGGCTGAGGATCGACTGGAACACGGTCCGGTGCGCCGGCCGGTAGAAGTCGTCCTCGTGGAGCATCTCGAGGACCTCGGCGATGGCGTTCTTGGACAGCAGCATCGACCCGAGGACCGACTCCTCCGCCTCGATGTTGTGCGGGGGGACCCGCTCATAGGCCTGGCCGTCGGGCCGCGAGGCGCCGCCTTCAGCAACCGGGGGGCGGATGGCCATCGCAGCGCTCCTTCGCGGCGCCGCTCGAGGCGGCGTGCCTTCACCGCGCCGCCCGGCGGGCGGTGTGTGACCTTGCGACCTGCGGTCCTAGCCGGGGACGACCTCAAGGTGCACGGTCGCCTCGACCTCCGGGTGGAGCCGGACGGTGAGCTGGTGGCTGCCCACCTGCTTGATCGGCGCTTCGAGGTGAATGCGGCGGCGGTCGATCTCGGTGCCGCCGGTCCTGGTCACCGCTTCGACGATCTGCGGCGTGGTGATCGAGCCGAACAGACGGCCCTCGGAGCCCGCCTTGGCGGGGATGACCACCCGGAGCGACTCCAGGTGGGCCGCGATCGTGCGCGCCTGCTCGAGGTCGGCGACCTCGCGGGCGACCCGGCGGGCCCTGATGCCCTCGGCCTGGCGCACCGCGCCGGGCGTGGCCAGGCGGGCCAGGTTCCGGGGCAGCAGGTAGTTCCGGCCGTAGCCGTCGGTGACGTCGACGATGTCCCCGGGGGCGCCGACCCCACGGACCTCCTGGGTAAGGATGACCTTCACGTCTTCCTCTCAATCATGTCCGCCGGAGGCGGACCAGTGCACTGACACTGCTGGGTCCGCCTGGCGGCGGACGATCCTGGGACTGCTCGGGGTCCGCCTGGCGGCGGACGATCAATAGATTCCGCCCCGGCAAACTCGCCGGGCGGTCAGCGGACGGAGTAGGGGAGCAGCGCCATCTCCCGGGCGTTCTTGATCGCCGACGCAACGTCGCGCTGGTGCTGCGAGCAGTTCCCGGAGACTCGCCGGGCGCGGATCTTGCCCCGGTCGCTCATGAACTTGCGCAGCAGGTTGACGTCCTTGTAGTCGATGAAGTCCTGCTTGTCGGCACAGAACTGGCAGAACTTCCGCTTTGGCTTGCGCTGGAACGTGCTCTTTGGCATCTAGGCTTGGCCTCCTGGCCGGACCACGTGCGGGCGGCCCGGCCACATATCTCTCACTGTCGGATCAGAACGGCGGCTCGTCGTTGAACTGCCCGCCCCGGGAGTTGCCGGCGGAGCTGCCCGCCCAGTCGCCCCCGCCGCTGCCGCCGCTGCCGCCGCTGCCGGCGCGCGAGGAGCGCTCGACCTTGGCGGTGGCGAACTTCAGGCTCGGGCCCACCTCGTCGGCCTCGATCTCGGTGACCGAGCGCTTCTCGCCCTCCGGGGTCTCCCAGGACCGGGTCCGGAGCCGGCCGACCACGATGCACCGGCTGCCCTTCTGGAGGGTCTCGGCGATGTTCTCGGCCTGCTGGCGCCAGACGTTGACGCGGAAGAACGACGTCTCGCCGTCCTTCCACTGGTCGCCATCGCGCACCCGGGGAGTCACGGCCAGGCGGAAGTTGGCCACTGCCGCCCCGTTGGGGGTGAAGCGCAGCTCCGGGTCGTCGGTCAGGTTGCCGACGAGCATGACTTGGTTGTCGACTGCCACCAGTACACCTCACTCGCATCCCGCGCCGGCTGCCGCCGGGCACGGCCAGTAGGAACCAGGCCCGTCAGGGCCGCGGGGAAGGAGACGTCACGGCTGGTCTAGGCGGCCTGCGGGCGCATGACCTTGTGCCGGATTACGTTGTCGGCCAGACCGAGCACTCGAGAGAGCTCGTCGACCGTCTCGGGTGTGGCCTCGAGGTCCACCACCGAATAATAGCCCTCGTTCATGTGCCGGATCTCATAGGCGAACCGACGCTTGCCCCAGTGGTCGATGCCGGTGATCTTGCCGTCCCGGCTCGTGACCGTCGTGAGGTACTTGTCGACCGCAGCCTTGGCGTCTCTGTCTTCCAGGCTGGGATCGAGAATGAGCATGACTTCGTAGTGACGCATGTCACCTCCTCTGGACTGAAGCGGCCCCCAGGCGGGAGCAGGAGTGTGGAGCCGACCGAGGGTAGCAGCGTGCCGCTCCACCGGGCAACGGCCTGGCGGCCCGGAGGGCGGTGATCGAACGTGCGTTCCCAGCCATGTGCACAGTCTGCCATCACCCCATGACAGTCTGCCCGCAGCTGTCCACAGCCCCCGGGCAGGGCGCCGCAGGCTCAACCGGCGCCGCGCACTCAACCAGGCGCCGCAGGCTCAACCAGGCGCGGCGGGCTCCCGGTCCTGGCTCTGGTGGAAGGCTCGGACGGTGAGCACGCCGGACGCCAGCAGGAGGAGGTTGCGGGCGGCGAGCAGGCAGATGTCGAACGCCTCCAGGTGGCGGAGCTGGGTGTAGCGGAACGGGAAGATCACCTGGCTGATCACGACGGCCGCCACCAGCACCCAGAGGGCGCGACGGCCCGTCGTCCGGTCGGCCAGGCCGGCCATGGGTGCGCCCAGCCAGACCAGGTACTGGGGGGAGAGCACACGGGTCGGCAACACGAACGCGAACACGCCGACGGCGAACGCACCCGCCCAGTCGGCCGGGCGGAGCCCGCCCGAGCGCCGCGACCGGCGCCATACCAGCCAGGCCGCACCGAGCAGGGCGACCGCCGTGGCCGCAGTCGACACGACCTTGGCCACCCCGGAGACGCTGGACTGGAGGTCGTAGGCGCCGAACCCGGGAACCGTGCGCGCGGGCAGCCAGCCGGCCAGGTGGGCCAAGCCGATCGCGGTCGCCCAGAGGCTCTCGATCTGCACCCCGCGCTCCACGTGGTAGAGCACCGCTCCGAGGGTGCCCTTGACCGACAGGGCGAGGGCGGGCACCACGGTGAGCGCGAACCCGGCCAGGAAGGCGGGGACCGTGCGGCGCAGCGACCGCCACCAGCCCCCCGCCGGCACCAGGCCGAGGATGAGCAGGGGCAGGAGTACGCCCGGATAGAGCTTGGCCGCGGCGCCGTAGCCGAGCGCGGCCGCGGCCGGCCCGGCCCGGCCCTCCGCGGCCAGGGTGGCGGCCAGCAGGACGCAGACCGCGGGCAGGAGGTCGAAGCGGAGCACGAGCAGCGGCCCGATGGCAGCCATGATCCCGACGTAGGCGAGGGGGATCCGCCGACGGCCGGCGTCCAGGAGCCGGGCCAGCCGGACCGCCGCCCACAGGCCGACCGCGTCCACGACCAGCATCTCGAGGACGAACGCGAGCCGGTAACCGGCACCGGTCCCGACCACCAGGCCGGGGACGATCGTGAAGGGCACGCTGCCAGGCGGGTATTCGATGGCCACGTCCCGGTAGGGAAGCTCCCCCTGGAACATGCGCTCGGCCTTGGCCCCGTAGAGGCGGACGTCGCCGAACAGGGCCGCCGAGTACAGCCTGGGGTTGAGCGAGACCACCAGCAGCACGACCCGGGTGGCCGCCCACAGCCCCACGATCACGAGCTGCGCCTGCCGCGACGGCAGGCGCGGCGCACGGGTGACCAGGTGTGCGGCCCGCACGGCGGTGGCGGCCCGCAGGGCTAGCCCCAATGCGAAACCACCCCGGCTAGCCGCCGACCGTGGAGGGAGGCGGTCGCTGGCGCCCGGCCAGGTTGGCGTTCTGGTTCGGGACGGTGGTGGTGTCCGGGACCGGCGAACTCGACGACGGCGGCAGGCTGGAGACCGGCAGGGTCGTGGTGGACCGCCGCTTGGACGGGTTCGTCCGGGGCGGGACCGTGGACGGCGGGAGCGTGGTGGGGGGCAGTGTGGCAGTCGTTGAGCTGTTCAGCGTCGTGGTCGAGTTCAGCACCTCGCCGTCGAAGACCGGCGGGGTGAAGTCCAGCGGCGGGGTGCCCTTGAGCGCGATGGTCATGAAGTCGTGCCACATGATGGCCGGGAACGAGCCGCCCGACACGTTGCGCACGCCGTGTACGTTCTCGAGCTTCTGCTTCTGGTCGTTGTACCCCATCCAGACCGACGCGACGAGGTTCGGAGTGTAGCCGACGAAGCGCGCGTCGGTGAAGTCGTTGGTGGTCCCGGTCTTCCCGGCCGCCGGCCGCCGGATGTCGGCCTTGGCTCCGCTGCCGTCCTTGATGACGCCCCGCAGGGCGTAGTTGATGGTGTCGGCCACGTTCTCGCTGACCACCCGCCGCGGCTTCACCCGGTGCTTCTGTGCGGGCCGCCCGTCCACGCCGGGTATGGTGATGCGCCTGCCCGCCAGGTCGGTGATCTCCTCGACCACATAGGGCTGGGCGTAGACGCCCCGGTTGGCCCAGGTGCCGTAGGCCGCGGCAAGCTGCAGCGTGCTCACCTCGCTGGCACCGAGGGCGAGCGAGGGCAGCCTGTCCAGGCTGGGCCGTTTCTCGCTCGAGGAGAGGGTGGCGTCCACGCCGGTCTGCATCGCGAGCTTGGCGACCTCGGCTGGTCCCGCCTTCTGGATGAGCTGCATGTACACGGTGTTGATCGAGTCCCTGGTGGCCTGGAGGAGGTCGACCCAGCCGAACGCCTGGTCGCCGAAGTTGTGGACGGGCTGGCCCTCCACGACGATCTTGGCCGGCCCCTTGAACGCCGACTTGACCGAGAAGCCCTTGTTCAACCACTGCTCCAGCACGAAGGGCTTCATGGTCGAGCCGGCCTGGCGCATGGAGTCGGTGGCCAGGTTGTACTTCTGCACGCGGTAGTCGCTGCCACCGTACATCGCCCGCACCGCACCGGTCTGCGGATCGAGGGCGACCAGGGCGACCAGGGGGTCGCCCTTCCTGCCCAGCACGGTCCTGACGACCTTGTTGGCGGCCGTCTGCATCCTCGGATCGAGCGTGGTCACCACCCGGAACCCGCCCAGGTTGACCCGCTCGGCGCCGAGCTTGTCCACGAGGTTCTGGCGCACCTTCTCGAGGAAGTAGGGGGCTGGCGAGCTCGCAATGCCCCCGCCGCGTCGCGTCGCCTCCTTGGCGGTGCCGAGCTGAGCGGCCGTGGCCTTCGCGGCCTGCTGCTGGGTCAGAGACCCCTGTTCGGCCATGCTCCGCAGCACCACGTTGCGCCTGGCCAGGGCGGACTGCCTGTTGCGGTCCTTGGAGTAGAACTCAGGGCTGCGGATGGCGCCGGCCAGGAACGCGGCCTGGGCCGGGGTCAGGTTCTTGGCCGTCCAGGCCGGCTTGCAGTTCATGTTCTGGTTGTTGCACTTGAAATAGGGGAAGTAGGTGCGGGCGGCCGCGTCGACCCCGTAGGCGCCCCGGCCGAAGTAGATGGTGTTCAGGTAGAACTCGAGGATCTGGTCCTTGGAGTACTTCTCCTCGAGCTTGGTGGCGATGATCACCTCGCGCAGCTTGCGGAAGATCGTGCGTTTGCGGTCGAGGTAGGCGTTCTTCACGTACTGCTGGGTGATGGTGGAACCGCCCTGAGCGACCCGCCTGCGGGTGACGTTGGCCCATGCGGCCCGGAGCAGGCCCCGGTAGGAGATCGCCCCGTGCTGGTAGTAGTGGCGGTCCTCGGCGGCGATGACGGCCACGCGCATGGCCGGCGAGATCTCCTTGAGGGGGACCTCGCGCCGGTTCTGCTCCGGGGTCATCGTGGTCAGCTCGTGGCCGTAGCGGTCCTGGACGATGATGGCCTGGGCGGTCGGGACCTTGTCGGGCAGCGGCACCTTGGCGAACGCGTAGACCAAGCCGATCACGCCGCCGACGCCCACAGCCATGACAGGCACGGCCAGCCACAGGCTCCAGCGCAGCGCGCGGCGGAGACGGGAGCGCGGCGCGGGTTGTGCCAGCCTGGCCACACGGGGGGTCATCGTCGTGCGTGCTGCCATGGCGGACGACTCTACCGCACTCCTGGGGATCGGGTTCTGCGGCTGGTGTGTGTGGCGAGCACAGTCCTCGTTCGATGTGGGGGGAGCTCGCTCTGGCGGCGACCACCGCCCTTGGTCGGCGCGCCGCGGCGTGCCTGCCCGGCGGTCCTTGTTCGATGTGGAGGGAGCTCGCTCCCCCCACGGCCCCCCAAGAGCGCCGGTGCCAACGTGCTGGGGGAGCCCGACCCTTTGACCAGCTCAGCCGACGTGCCGGCGGCCGAGGAGGTAGCGCTGGGCCAGATGGTTCCAGTAGCAGGCGGTGCAGACCTCCACGACGTAGCAGGCGAACTCCTCCACCGAGCGGTGGAGCGCGGCCAGGCCGTCGCGCGGCCAGACCCGGCCGGAGTCCTGGCGCAGCGCGTCGCCGAACACGTAGGTCACGTGGACGAGCGAGGACTCGGCGCACACCGGGCAGGGCATCAGGGTCGACTCGCCGACGTTGCGGGCAGCGCGGAGCAGCTCGGGGTGGGCGTCGCACACTTCGGTGCGCGACAGGCGCCCACCGCGCAGCTCGGTGAGCTTCGCCCTCTTGGCGAGCGTGTAGTCGACGAGGCGCATGGTGACGAGGGAGGAACGGTGCCGGCCGGGTGCCGGCGCTCGCCCCAGTCTACCCACGGCCACGGATCTTCACGGATCGGCCACGGGTCGTACACGTGCGGGTGCCCGGGTTGACACTCCGGCGCGCCCGACCTATCGTGTCGATACATCGGATCGATACATCAGCCCGATCGTATACATCGGCCCGATCGTTCGGGTCGACCGACAGCAACAACGGGGGGACGTTCTCGTGCTCGAGCTCGCCGTGCTTGGACTGCTCAAGGAGGCGCCGATGTCCGGCTACGAGCTGAAGAAGCAGCTCGGGGTCAAGCTCGGCGCCTTCTGGCGCGTCAGCTTCGGTTCGCTCTATCCGTGCCTGAAGCGGTTGGCGGCCGATGGGGCCCTCGAAGTCGAGGAGTCGCTGTTCACCTCGCGCAAGAAGCACGTGTACCGGCTGACCGACCACGGCGACCTGCTCTTCCACCAGCTGCTCGAGTCGGCCGACATGCACGACCTCGAGCAGGACCGCTTCTCGCTGCGGCTGGCCTTCTTCCGCTACCTGCGCCCCGAGACCCGCCTGTACCAGCTCGAGCGGCGCCGCGGCTACCTGCAGGAGCGCCTGGCCGACCTGCGGGCGTCGCTCCGCGCGGCGCGCGGCCGCATGGACGCGTACACGCTCGAGCTGATGGACCACGGGCTCGATGAGCGCGAGCGGGAGATCGCCTGGCTCGACCGGTTGATCGCGGCCGAGCGGGACTCCACCCAGCACCGCGAGCCTCGCGGCAGCGCCGCCGCCCGCCCCGCACCCACGAAGGGCCGCCCGGCCGGTCACGGCCCCAGCACGGCCGGACCTCCCGCCAAGGTCCCCACCACGCGCGACCCCAGCCTGCCGGAACGGACCGGCTAGCCGCGCCAACAGGAGGGAGAGCACACACAGATGGGTATCGTACGCGTCGCGATCGTCGGCGTGGGCAACTGCGCCTCATCCCTGGTGCAGGGCGTGCAGTACTACAAGGACGCCCAGCCCGGCGACGACGTCCCCGGGCTGATGCACGTCGACCTCGGAGGTTACCACGTTCGCGACATCCAGTTCGTGGCCGCGTTCGACGTCGACGCCAAGAAGGTCGGCCGCGACCTGTCCGAGGCGGTCTTCGCCAGCGAGAACAACACCGTGGGGTTCGCCGACGTGCCGCCGCTCGGCGTGGAGGTGCAGCGCGGACCGACCTTCGACGGGCTCGGCCGGTACTACGCCGAGACGATCGAGGAGTCGGCCGCCGAGCCGGTGGACGTCGCCACCACCCTGGCCGCCACCGGCACCGACGTGCTGGTCTGCTACCTCCCGGTGGGCAGCGAGGAGGCCACCCGCTTCTACGCCAGCGAGGCGCTCAAGGCCGGGGTGGCGTTCGTGAACTGCCTGCCCGTGTTCATCGCGGGCACGCCCGAGTGGGCCGACCGGTTCACGGCGGCCGGCGTGCCGATCATCGGTGACGACATCAAGTCGCAGGTCGGCGCGACCATCGTCCACCGGGTCCTGACCCGCCTGATCGAGGACCGGGGGGTGCGGATCGACCGCACCTACCAGCTCAACTTCGGCGGGAACATGGACTTCATGAACATGCTGGAGCGCGACCGGCTGGAGTCCAAGAAGATCTCCAAGACCCAGGCGGTCACCTCCCAGGTGGACCGGGACCTCGGCAAGCGGAACGTGCACGTGGGACCGAGCGACTACGTGCCCTGGCTCGACGACCGCAAGTGGTGCTACATCCGGGTCGAGGGCCGCGCGTTCGGGGACGTGCCGCTGAACCTCGAGCTCAAGCTCGAGGTGTGGGACTCGCCGAACTCGGCCGGCGTGGTCATCGACGCGGTCCGGTGCGCCAAGCTGGCGCTGGACCGTGGCATCGGTGGCCCGCTGCTCGGCCCGGCGAGCTACTTCATGAAGTCGCCCCCGGTGCAGTACACCGACGACGTCGCCCGCCGCGCCGTCGAGGAGTTCATCGCCGGCCCGGTGGAGGACACGCTCCCTCCGGCCGGGTTCTCGCTGGACGCGACCGGCGCCTGACCACGAGCGCCTGACGACCGGCGCCGCCCTGGGCCTGAAGGCGCGCGGCCAGTCTCAGCACAGCGCGCCAGCCCGGCCCTGCGTGACATGCGCAAGGCCGGGCGGCGCCGTCGCGTTTGACCGTGGGACCCGTGGCGCACGCACACTGTCGGCGAGGGCCGGAACCTGGACCGACGGGAGTGGCACGTGGCAACCGGAGACTGGTGGAAGCACGGGGTCGTGTACCAGATCTACCCGCGCAGCTTCGCCGACGCCAACGGCGACGGCATCGGCGACCTGCCCGGCATCACGTCGAGGCTCGACCACCTGAACGACGGCACCCCGGACTCGCTCGGGGTCGACGCCATCTGGCTGTCGCCGTTCTACCCGTCCCCCATGGCCGACTTCGGCTACGACGTCTCCGACTACACCGGCGTCCACGCCGACTTCGGCACCCTGGACGACTTCGACCAGCTGGTCGCCGAGGCGCACGCCCGGGGTATCCGGGTGGTCGTCGACCTCGTCCCCAACCACACCTCCCACCAGCATCCGTGGTTCCTCGAGTCCCGCTCGAGCCGTGACAGCCCGAAGCGGGACTGGTACGTCTGGGCCGACTCCAAGCCTGACGGGTCGCCGCCCAACAACTGGACGAGCTCGTTCCCCCGGGCCGGCCGGGCGTGGACCTTCGACGAGGCGACCGGACAGTGGTACCTGCACTCGTTCTTGCCCGAGCAACCCGACCTGAACTGGTGGAACCCGGAGGTCCGGGCGGCCATGGACGACGTCATGCGCTCCTGGCTGGACCGGGGCGTGGACGGCTTCCGGGTCGACGTCGCCCACAAGATGGCCAGGGACCCCGAGCTGCACGACAACCCCCTGGTCGACCTGGGCGAGGGCGAGGACCAGCTCAGCGGCCCGGAGATGGCCAGGCGCCTGGCCGGGCAGCAGCGTTACGACCAGGACTGGCCCGAGGTCCACGAGATCCTGCGCCGGTTCCGGCGCACGCTCGAGGAGTACCACGACCGCATGGCGGTCGGCGAGGTCTACCTGCTGGAGCTCGCCACCCTGGCCGGCTACTACGGGCAGGGAGCCGACGAGCTGCACCTGGTGCACAACTTCGTGTTCGTGCACCAGCCCTGGAAGGCGGAGGCGTTCCGAGCCATCGTGGACGAGTTCTGGTCGCTCCTGCCCGAAGGGGCCTGGCCAGCCTGGTTCCTCGGCAACCACGACCACTCGAGGGTCGCCACCCGCTACGACGAGGGTGGCAACGGCCGGGCCCGGGCCCGGGTGGCGGCCATGATGGTGCTCACCCTGCGCGGCACCCCGTTCCTGTACCAGGGCGAGGAGCTGGGCATGGCCGACGGCGAGATCCCGCCCGACCGGGTGATCGACATCGACGGCCGCGACCCGGAGCGCACGCCGGTGCAGTGGGACGGCACCCCGTCGGCGGGCTTCACCACCGGCGACCCCTGGCTGCCCATCCCGGGGAGCGCCCGCCAGGTCAACGTGGCCGTTCAACGAGAAGACCCCCGGTCGATGCTCAGCCTGTACCGGCGCCTGCTCTGGTACCGGAAGGGCTCGGCCGCGCTGCGCCAGGGCGGCTACCGGTCGCTCACCGACACCCCCGGCGGCCTCTACGCCTATCTCCGCACCCAGGGCGACGAGCGGCTGCTGGTGGCCCTGAACTTCACCGGGCGGCCGCTGCGGTACGACGCCGGCGCGCTCGCGCCGGCCGGGCGGCTGGAGCTCTCCACCGACCCGGACCGGCCAGGCGGCGAGGAGGTCGGCCTCGGTCCACTCGAGGTCGGGCCCGACGAGGGCATGGTCGTCCGGCTACCCTGACCCGCCGGGCTACCGTGACCCGCCGGGCGACCCTGATCCGTCCGGCGACCCTGACCCTGACTCTGACCCGCCGGGCGACCCTGACCCGTCCGGCGACCCTGACCCGTGGGTCACGCCCTCGGATGCGGCCCAGGCGAGCAGGGCCGCGGTGGCCTCCTCCTCGGTCATGGGACCGTGGTCGAGGCGGAGCTCGAGCAGGTGGGCGAGGGCGCGCCCCACCACCGGGCCGGGCCGGACGCCGAGCACCTCCATGACCTGCCGCCCGTCCAGTGGCGGGCGGATCTTGGCCAGCTCCTCCTCGGCCTCCAGGCGGGCGATCCGCTCCTCGAGCTCGTCGGAGTAGGCGGCGAGCTGACGCGCCCTGAAGACGTTGCGGGTGGTGCAGTCGGAGCGGACCAGGAAGTTCAGCCGGTCGAGCAGCGGCCCGGCGTCGCGGACGTAGCGCCGCACGGCGGAGTCGGTCCAGCCCAGCCGGTAGGTGTGGAAGCGCAGGTGGAGCGCGACCAGCTCGCGCACGTCGTGGACGAAGTCGTGCGGGTAGCGCAGCTCGGTCAGGCGCTTCTCGGCCATCTTGGCCCCGACCACCTCGTGCAGGTGGAACGAGACCCCTTCGGGCCCGATCCGGCGGGTGCGGGGCTTGCCGATGTCGTGGAGCAGGGCGGCCATGCGCAGGGTGAGGTCGGGCGCCTTGGCGTCGAACGTGGCGGTGTTCTCGACCACCGCGATGGTGTGGCGCAGGACGTCCTTGTGCCGCTGGACCGGGTCCTGCTCCAGCGCGAGCGCGGGCAGCTCGGGCAGGAACTGGTCGGCCAGCCCGGTCTGCACGCACAGCCACAGGCCCTTGCCCGGGGCCGGCCCGAGCAGCAGCTTGGACAGCTCGTCGCGGATGCGCTCGCGGGAGACGACGGCCAGGCGCTCCCGGCGCTCGACGATGCCCGCGACCGTGTCCGGGGTGGGGACCAGCTCGAGCTGGGCCGCGAAGCGGGCCGCCCGCAGCATGCGCAGAGGGTCGTCGTCGAACGAGACCGCCGGCGAGGTCGGGGTGCGCAGGCGCCGGCCGGCCAGGTCGGCCAGACCCCCGTGGGGGTCGACGAACTGGCCGTCGGGCAGGCGCACGGCCATCGCGTTCACGGTGAAGTCGCGCCGGGCCAGGTCGTCGGTCACGGACCGGCCGAAGGTGACCTCCGGCTTGCGTGAGTCCTCCCGGTACACGTCGGAGCGGAAGGTGGTGATCTCCAGCCGGAAGTCGCCCTTGCGCACGCCGACGGTGCCGAAGCGCACCCCCTGCAGCCAGACGCCGTCGTCCCAGCCCTGGGCACGGACCACGGCGAGGATCTGGTCGGGGGAGGCGTCGGTGGTGAAGTCGACGTCGGTCGAGGGCCGGTCGAGCAGGGCGTCGCGGACCGTGCCGCCCACCAGGTAGAGCTGGTGACCGGCGCGGGCGAAGCGCTCGCCGAGCTCCCGGGCCACTGCCGCGAACGGCGAGGCCCGGAGCAAGGCGCTCAGCGCCTGCTGCTGGGCTGGGGACAGGGTGGTCATGCCGGCAGGATACCGAGAGGCGGGGCCTGGAGGCTCGCGGACTGCCGCTTGCCGCGCGTCTGGAGGCTCGCGGACTGCCGCGCGTCCGGAGGCCTGCGGACTGTCCGATCAGACGGGCAGGCCGGCCTGCTGCACGGATCAGACGGGCAGGCCGGCCTGCTGCACGGAGATGCGGAAGTCGTGCGGGCTGGAAGCCGCCTTGGTGGCGGCCTCGAGGGTCACCATGCCGTCGCGGTAGAGCGCGAGCAGGGCCTGGTCGAAGGTCTGCATGCCGTAGAACTCGCCGTCGGCGACGACCTCGGGCAGCAGGTGGGTGTGCTCGGGGTTGACGATGAAGTCGAACACCCGCCCGGTGGCGACCAGGACCTCGAGGGCCGCGACCCGCCCCCGACCGTCGGTCCGGGGCAACAGGCGCTGGGAGACGACGCAGCGCAGCGTCCCGGCCAGGCCGAGCCGGACCTGGCGCTGCTGGTGGGGAGGGAACAGCTCGAGGATCCGGTTGACGGTCTCGGTGGTGTCGGCGGTGTGCAGGGTGGAGATCACCAGGTGGCCGGTTTCGGCCGCCTGCAGCGCGGCCTTGGCCGTCTCCTCGTCACGCATCTCCCCGATGAAGATGACGTCCGGGTCCTGGCGGGCGACGTACTTCAGGGCGGTGGCGAAATCGGCCGTGTCGACCCCGACCTCGCGCTGGTCGACCACGGCCAGGTTGTCTCGGTGCAGGATCTCGATGGGGTCCTCGATGGTCACGATGTGGCAGCGCCGGACCGCGTTGATGTGGTCGATGATGGCCGCCGTGGTGGTGGTCTTGCCCGACCCGGTCGGCCCGGTGACCAGGATCAGGCCGCGCGGCTCCTCGGCCATGCGCGCGATGACCGGGGGCAGGCCGAGCGCCTCGAACCCCGGGCTGCCCGGCAGCACCCGCCGGCAGACGATCCCGACCGCGCCCCGCTGCCGGAAGGCGTTGACCCGGAAACGGCCCACCCCCGGGAAGGAGTGGGCGAAGTCGGCCTCGTTGGTGTCGGTGAAGCTGGCCGCCTGGCGGTCGTTCATCAGGTCGAGCGCGAACCGCTCGGTGTCAGCCTCGGCCAGCTCCGGGAACGGGGTGCCGAGCAGCTCGCCGTCGACCCGGATGTACGGGGTGGAACCGGCCTTCAGGTGCAGGTCCGAGCCGTGGCGCTCGACCAGGTGGCGGAGCAGGTCCTGGACGTTCACGCCGCCTCCCCTCGTCCCGTGCCGTCGCCTCAACCTCCTCATCGGGCGCTGGCCTGGCCGGGTTGACCAGCACGATCGAAAGCCAACCAATTCAAGTGGTTTAAGCAGATAGTGTCAGGGCAACCGGAAGGGCAGGAGGTGGACGGGATGGCGGATGCGAAGAAGATGAGCCGCGCCGAGGCGGGGCGCAAGGGCGGCCAGACCACGAAGAAGCGCTACGGCGAGGACTTCTTCGGCAAGATCGGGCGCATGGGCGGAAAGAAGGGTGGCGAGACCACCAAGCAGCGCTACGGCATCGAGTTCTACCAGAAGATCGGCAGGAAGGGCGGGTCGCGCTGAGCGACCCGCCCCCGAGCTCCCACATACCCTCCGACCAGCCGGGACGCCAGCGTCCCGGCTGACTCGTGCCCGCCGGTGCAGAGCTGGTCCGGGCACCCCGGTATACTCGGGCTGCTCGGCTGCTTCCTGCTCCATGCACTTGGAGAACCAGTGCGCTCCAGCATCGACGTTCACAACCACCTGCTCGCCGACGACATCCTCCACGAGCTCTCCGCCCTCCCGGGAACGCTGCGCGACCTGTCCGCGGCACCCGCTGCGCTCGGCCTCCCGTCCGCGGCGGTGGGCCGGCCGACGGTGCTCGCCGACGGCAAGGGCGTGGTCGTGGTGCTCGCCCCGGCTGGCGCCGAGGTCGACCTCGGCGGCGTGGCCGAGCTGCTCGGCCGCGAGGAGCTGGCCCCGGTCACCCCCGGCGCGGCCCCCGGCCTCACCGGCTACCTGCTGCCGTTCGTCCCGCCTGTCGCCCTCGAATGCGACAGCACGCTGGTGGTCGACGAGCGGCTGGCCGGGCAGGACGTGGTGTACACGGCCGCCGGAGAGCCTGGCGTCATCCTCAAGGTGCGGGGCGCGGACCTGGTGAAGGCGACCAGCGCCGCGGTCTTCAGCGTAGCCAAGGAGGTCGACGACCCCAATGGCTAGGCTCCAGGGGTGACCGTGGCACAGGCTCGGGGGGCCTGCAGCGGCGGGATCCCCCTGGCCATGGCACCGGCGCTCTTGGGGAGCCGTGGGGGAGCGTGTACCTGCCAGACCGCGGCTCCCCCGGGAAGCTGGCACAGGCGCTCTTGGGGGGCCGTGGGGGGAGCGAGCTCCCCCCACATCGAACCAGGACTACCGGGCAGGGCACGCCGCTGCGCGCAGACCAAGGCCGGCGATCACCGCCATCGCCGCCGAGCACTCAGGCTTGGCGCTCCGGGACGCTTCTGGGCGGCTCCTGCCGCGG
>DASYUT010000041.1 GCA_036000965.1 Actinomycetes bacterium | reverse complement strand
GCACCCGGCGCCCCGGCGGCACCCGGCGCCCCGGCGGCAGCGTCGAGGAGGTCGCCCGGACCGGTCCTGAGGTCGACGGCGACGGTGCCGCGGATGGCGGCGCGACCCTCGCCGACCCGGGGACGGTCGCCCGCGCGAGGGCGCTCGTCGACGCCAGGGGCGACCAGATCGCCGCCAGGGTGCTCGCGGTCGTCGAGCAGCACGTGGTCGACGGCGGCAGCCTGGCCGACGAGCGGCTGGTGGCGGCCGTGAAGCGCGCCCTGCGGGAGGGCCTGGGCGCCGAGGGCGCCTAAGCCTCGCCGAGCAGCCCGACCATGGTACCGGCGCTGTTGGGGGGCCGTGGGGGAGCGTGTCCTGGTGCACCCGCGGCGCCCCCGGCACGCTGGCACAGGCGCTCTTGGGGGGCCGTGGGGGGGGCGAGCTCCCCCCACATCGACCGAGGACTGCAGTCAGGGCACGCCGCTGCGCGCAGACCAAGGCCGGCGGTCGCCGCCATCGCCGCCAGAGCGAGCTCCCCCACATCGAACCAGGACTTCAGGGAGCTACTGGCGACTCAAACCACGGATCTGCGCTCGAGTTCTGGCGCGTCAGGGGCGAGCTCGCGCAGGAACGTCAGGCAGCGCTCGGCCTCGTCCCGCTCGCCGAGGGCTTCGGCGGCCAGCTGCAGGCCGCGCAGGCAGCGCAGGAACCCGCGGTTGGACTCGTGCGACCAGAGCACCCGGCCACTCCCCCGCCATCCGGCTTTGCGCACGCGGTCCAGGCCCCGGTGGTAGCCGACCCGGAAGTAGGCGTAGGCGTCGACCGTGCGGCCGACGGCCAGGGCCGTCTCCCCCAGCTCCGCCCACGCGGCCAGGCAGGACGGGTAGCGCCCGGCCAGCTCCGCGGTCTCCTCGATGCCGTCGGCTGCGGCGAGGGCCTCCAGGGAGCCCTCGGGCTCCGAGATGCGCGTCTCGTCCGGCTCGGTCATAGGGAGCTGGCTCATGGCCGCTCACTCTACCGAGCTTCGGCACCGCCTGCTCGCGACCGCCGACGTGGCCCGCCGGCCCAGCCTGGCACTCACGCGTAACGGCCCCGAAGCAGGCTCGTCGAGGAGTGAGCCGGCGAAGCGTTCCCCCAGGGAGACCCCATGACTCAGGAGGGTAGAGCCATCAGCCGGGTTGCCGAGGTTGCCAGCCAGATCCCTACCGAGGACCTCGGAGACGCCGACGCGGGTAGAGCCATCAGCCGGGTTGCCGAGGTGCCAGCACCGCGGGACGGAGCCGCCACGAATCACCGCGTCTGGTGCAAGGCATCACCGGTCGCACCCGGCCGTCGCCCGGAGGGACACTACCGGCTGTGCCGGCTGTGCCGGCTGTGACACCCCGCCCCTGGCACGGCGCGCCCGGTGCGGGTCCCGGGCGCGCCGTGCCGGCGGGTGGTCAGTCGGCGATGCGCAGGGCGACCGCCGGGCGGATCTTGGCCGCCTGCCGGGCCGGCCAGACCGTGGCCAGGACCGAGGCCGCCGCCGCGGCCAGCACCAGCACCGCGATGCTGGTCCACGGGATCGGGAAGCCGACCCCGGACGCGTTCAGCTCGTCGTCGTTTTTGAACAGCAGGTAGCTGGTGACGATCGACAGGGCCGTGCCGAGCACGATCCCCTCCAGCGCCACGAACGTGCTCTCGGTCAGGAAGGCCCGCTGCACCGTGCCCGACGGGAACCCCAGCGCGCGCAGCACCCCGATGGTGCGGCGCCGCTCCCGGACCGCGCGGACCATCACCACCCCGAGGCCGGCGATGCCCACGATCAGGCCGAGTGCGAGGAACCCCTGCATCAGCTGGAAGAAGCCGCGGTTGGCGGCGAACCCGCGCTCGACCTGGTCGCGGATCTGGGTGGCGACCAGCCCCTCGGGCAGGTACTGGCCCTGCAGCTCGGCGGCGAGCGCCTGGTCGGTGACGCCGGCCGCCGGCTTGACGAAGGCGCTGGCGAGCTTGGCGTTGGGCCCGAACTGGGCCCGGGCAGCCGACTGGCTCACGATGACCGGGCTCAGGAACCCGGTGTTGCCGACGCCGAAGAAGCCCTGGCTGGACTTGAGGACGCCGGCGATCGTCTTCTGCTCGGCCTTGCCGGTGTTGGGATCGGTGAGCATCAAGGTGTCGCCCGGCTCGTAGGTGACCCCCGACGGGCCGCCGCCCTCCTCGCCGAGGAACGGGTCCAGGATCACGTAGCCCGGGTCGGCCTGGACCGCTTGCCAGACCGCGCGGTCGTCGCCGAGCCGCGCCAGCCGCTTGTTGAGCGGGAACAGGCCGCTCTGGTACACGGTGGGGTCGGTGCCGACCACGGCGGCATCGATCGGGTCGGTGCGCCCCTTGATCAGGTTGGTCACCTTGCCGCCGACCACCGTGAGGGGGGCGACCGCGGCCACCTTGCCGGCGAACCGCCCGGTGGTGAACGCGCGGGCCGGGTCGGCGACGGGCGCCGAGGGGTTGAAGTCGGCCCGGACCGCGTAGCCGCCCGAGGCGTTGCGCACCTCGGTGTCGGTGCCGGCGCTGATCAGGTTGCCAATCACGGTGATCAGCACCAGGGTGAACACCACCAGCCCGTACATGATCAGGATGGCGCCGGTGCGGAACCGCCGCGCGATCGGGTAGGCGACCGCCAGCCGGGTGGCCAGCCCGGCCAGCGAGGGGCGGGCGATCAGCGGCCGCAGCGGGCGGGTCAGCAGTTCCTGGTTCTGGCTGACCAGCAACACCGCCGAGAAGGTCAGCAGGCTGCCGAGCACGATGAAGGTGGCCGTGGAGCCGTCGTCGAACACCTTGGGCCGCAGCGTGTTGGCGGCCAGCCCCCAGCCCAGCACCGCCAGCGACGCCCCGCTGTAGACCCAGCGCCTGGGCGCCAGGCGCACCAGCAGCGGGCACAGCGCGAGCACCGCCAGCGCCGGGTACAGGTAGACCCCGACCCCCTGGCTGCGGGCGATCGCCACCGCCGCCAGCGCGCCGAACAGCGCCGCGGCGACGGTAGAGAGGACCACCCAGCGGCGCTTGAGCCGGCGGCCGCCCTCGTTGGGCAGGTCGCGGATGGCGGCGATGATGTTGACCCGGCTGATGCGGATGCTGGTCAGCGCCACGGTCACGAACGCGATCAGGAAGCCCATCGCGAAGCCGTTGAAGATGCTGATCGGGGTGAACTTGAACGCCAGGTTGAACGCATCGTCGTCCGAGAAGCCACTGAAGATGCGCGCGGCGACCACCACGACGGCACGGCCGACGCCCAGGCCGATGAGGATCCCGAGCAGGGAGGCGACCAGCGCGTAGACGGTGCCCTCGATGATGAAGCTGCGCACCAGCCGGCCGCGTTTCATGCCGACCGCCCGCAGCATGCCAAGCTCCGACTTCCGCTCCTCGGCCAGCATCACGAAGATGTTGACCAGCAGCAGCACCCCGGCGATGACCGAGAAGCTGCCGATGAACAGGAACAGCGAGCCGAGGCCGTTGCCGGCGGCCTCGGCGGCCTTGAGCACGCTCTGCTTGGGCTTCTCGACCGAGGTCCCCTGGCTGGCAAGCGGGCCCAGGGCGGCCTTGAGCTTGGCGGCGACCGCGTCGCTGCGCTTGTCGCCCTCCTCGACCCCCCCGGTGTTGGAGACGAAGGTGAAGGTGCGCGGCTCGGCGGCCGGTGGCGCGCCGGCCTGGGCGGCGGCTCCGCCGGCGCCGGCCGCCAAGGCCGCTGCACCGGCGGTGGTCGTGCCGGGCTGCCTGGGCCCGGCGCCGGCCTGAGCGGCCTGGGCCGCCCTGGCCGCCTGGTCCAGCGTGCCGGTGGTGAAGAAGGCGTTGCGCGCGGCCGTCTGGCCGGTGCCCGCCCCGGCCAGGCCCTTGGTGGGCACCACCCGGGCCACCCGGGCCTGGGTGGGCCGGCCGTAGAGGTAGAAGGTGAGGGTGTCCCCGGCGCGGGCGCCGAGCTGCGTGGCAAGGTCGTCGTTGATGACCGCCTCGCCGGCGCCGGGCGCCGGGCCGGACAGCCCGGAGCCGCCCCCGACGCCGCCGCGGAACGCGGCCGCCTGGGCGAAGTCGACCTCCCAGACGCTCGCGCGGGGCTCGGCCGTGCGGCTGGCACCGCTGCCGCGGGTGACGGCGGCCTGGTCGCCGCGCAGCGTCAGGATCCCGTCGACGTCGGGGTCGCCGCGCAGTCCGGCGACCCGCCGGGCGGCCTGGTCGCCCTGGGCGATGGTGGGCGAGCTGACGATCTCGTCGATCGGCCCGAGGTTGTTGTAGGCGGCCTGCTTGACGGAGAAGTTCAGGGTGTCGCCGACGATCAGGCTGCCGATGATGATCGCGGTGCCGAGCACCGAGCCGATCACCACCAGGGCCGCCTCGCCGCGGCGGCGGGCGATCTGCCGCAGCGCGAGCTTGCGCAGGAACGGCCGGCGGATCGCGATGAACGCGGCGACGGCCAGCGCGGCCCCGAGCAGGACGGCGAGGGTGGGGGTGAGGTTGGGGTACATCGACTAGCCCTCCACCCGCACGGCGCTGCGGCCGTCGCCCGCCTGCGGCGCGTCGGTCTGGGGACGCTGCTCGTCGTCGACCAGCCGGCCGTCGCGCATGCGGATCAGCCGCCCGGCCTGCTCGCCGATGACCGGGTCGTGGGTGACCAGCACGATCGTCTGCCCGTCGACCCGGTTCAGCTCGTGCAGCAGGTCGACGACCTGCGTGGCCATCTGGGTGTCGAGGTTGCCGGTGGGCTCGTCGGCCCACACGACCGCGGGCCGCGACGCCAGCGCCCGCGCGACCGTGACCCGCTGCTGCTCCCCACCCGACAGCTCGTTGGGCCGGTGCCCGGTGCGGTGGCCGAGCTCCACCCGCTCGAGCATCTGGACCGCGCGGCGGCGCGCCTCCTTGGCGCCCACCCCGCCCAACAGCAGGGGCAGCTCGACGTTCTCGGCCGCGGTGAACACCGGGATCAGGTTGAACGCCTGGAAGATGAAGCCCATCGAGGTGGCCCGGTGGGTGGTGCGGGCCGCGTCCGACATCGCGAACAGGTCCTGCCCGTTGACCAGGACCCGGCCGGCGTCGATGTCGTCCAGGCCCGACAGGCAGTTGAGCAGGGTCGTCTTCCCGGACCCGGACGGGCCCATCACCGCCACCATCTCGCCCTGGTGCACCGTGAGGTCGAGGTCGACGAGGGCCGCCACCTCGATCTCGCCAGTGCGGTAGACCTTCCGGACATGCTCGGCTACCAGCAGCGCCGGACGCCCGTCGCCGTCCACGCTCACCGCCGCCGCCTCCGCCGCCCCGCCGTTCCGCTTCCGCATGCGCATTCGATCTTCACCCTTCTCGTCAACAAGACTGCCTGGTTCCTGGCTGCCCGCGAAGCGCCCGCCCGGGCCGCCCGCCCGGCCACCCCGGGCCGGCGACCAGCCCAGGGCCGGCGACCGGCTCGCTCGGCGACCGGTACGTGGCAGGGCGGCAGCGGCGGGGCCAAGATGGGCCGGCGTCGGTCGGCTCGCTCCCCTGTCCCCCCTGTCCACTATCGGCGTCGGGCGACTCCGGCGCGAGTGAAAATGGCCGACTCGGGCGAATCTCCGTGACCCTGCCGCCATTTGTTCGATTTTCGTCCATCCGCCGTCCATGTGCTGGCTCCCCGCGCGGTCGCCCGCTCCTACACGAGCAGAGCCTCCACCGTTCCAAGCCCGGACGCCATCGGGCATCCCCCGGACGGTTCCCTGAGCGGCCACCAGGGTGTTCAGGGTCATCCCCCACGCCAGCGGATCGTCGCAACCGGGCGACTTACTCTGTCCGGGCGCAGACGCACTCCATACAGACGCACTCCATTCGGGTGCAGACACCCGAGGGCCGTGGCTCCGGCCGCGCTCAAGCAAGTAGGCCGGGCGGGCCAGCGGCGACGACACGTGCAGACGCCCGAGGGCGTGGCTCCGGCCGGGCCTGGGTGTCATGCCTCGGCGAGCGAGGCTTCCGGGTCCGTCTCGGGCGGGCGCCAGGGCAGGTCGAAACGGAACACCCGGAACGCCTCACCGTAGCGGAACGGCTCCTTGGCCGCGGAGAGCTCGGCCATGCCCCGCAGATACCCCATGTCCTCGGCCTCCGGCTCCTGGCCGATCTGGGTGACGTGACAGCGTAGGCTCTCCATCTTCTTGTCGAGGAAATCGCCGACGTCGACGACCAGGTTCGGTTCGGGGCTCATGATCAGCAGCACGCCGGTCAGCTTGACCGGCTCCAGCCCCTCGGCGAGCAGCTCCGGGTAGGCGAGGCGGGTGTCGGAGCCGGGGATCACCGCAGCCAGGGTCACCTCCCCGGCCGCCCGGTGGTCGGGGTGGTTGATGTAGCGGTCGGCGAAGTAGTGGGTGGTGGGGTCGGTGGTGACCACCACCTCGGGCCGGACCCGACGGATCAGCCGCACGACCTCCTTGCGGACCTCCAGGGTCGGTTCCAGCAGCCCGTCCTCGTAGCCGAGGAACTCGACCTGGTCCACGCCGACGACCTTGGCCGAGGCGCGCTGCTCGGCCTCACGCAGCTCGGCCAGCCGCTCGCGGGTCATCTCCGGGTCGCTCGACCCGGCTGCGCCGTTGGTGAGCAGCGCGTAGGTGACGTGGGCGCCTTCGCTGACCCAGCGGGCGACCGTACCCGCGCACCCGAACTCGATGTCGTCGGGGTGCGCGACGACGACCAGCGCACTGGCGGGCGTCCAATACTCCATCGCTCATGATCCTTTGGTGGGACAGTCGGTCAGCATCCACAACGCGCCGCCCCCCCGGAGTAGTCCCACCGTCTGTGTCGGTCCTTCTCC
>DASYUT010000040.1 GCA_036000965.1 Actinomycetes bacterium | reverse complement strand
GTCGGCGGTCACCACCGCCTTGTCGCCGACCTGGGACGACACCGGCGGGTCCACCCGGACCACGGTCGCCAGCGCGTACGGCCGCGCCGGCCCCCCAGCGTCAACCCGGGCCATGGCACAGGCGCTCTTGGGGGGCCGTGGCGGGAGCTCGCTCCCCCCACATCGACCGAGGACCGCCGGTCGGACCCGCCGCCGTCACACGAACCCTTTCTCGTGCATGGCCGTCCAGACCTTGTCGCTGGTCACCGGCATGTCGATGTTGGTGATCCCGAGAGGCGCCAGCGCGTCCAGGACCGCGTTGACGTAGGCGGCCGGCGAGCCCACGGTGGCCGACTCGCCGACGCCCTTCGCCCCGATCGGGTGGTGGGGCGAGGGCGTCACCGTCTGGTAGGTCTCGAAGCTCGGCGTCTCCCAGGCGGTCGGCAGGAGGTAGTCGGTGAAGTTCTGGCCGATGCAGTTGCCCTCCTCGTCGAAGGTGATCAGCTGCATCGCGGCGATGCCGAAGCCCTCGGTCAGGCCGCCGTGGATCTGGCCCTCGACGATCATCGGGTTGATCCGCACGCCGCAGTCGTCGACCGCGACCATCTTGCGCACCTTCCACTCCCCGGTGCCTTTGTCGATGTCGACGACCACGCAGTAGGTCCCGAACGGGAAGGTCAGGTTCGGGGGGTCGTAGTAGGTGACCCCCTCGAGGCCGGCCTCCATGCCCTCAGGCAGGTTGGTGTAGGCCGCGAAGGCGACGTCCTGGATGGTCTTGGTCTGGTCGGGCGCGCCCCTGACCGAGAAGCGGCCCTCGGCATACTCGATGTCCTCCTCGGCCGCCTCGAGCAGGTGGGCGGCGATCTTGGTCGCCTTGTCGCGCAGCTTGCGGGAGACCATGGCCGTGGCCGCCCCGCCCACCGGGGTCGAGCGGGACGCGTACGTCCCGAGCCCGTACGGGGTGTTGTCGGTGTCGCCGTGCATCACGGCGACGTCCTCGGGCGGGATGCCGAGCTCGCCCGCGACGATCTGGGCGAAGGTGGTCTCGTGGCCCTGGCCCTGGGTCTGGACGCCGATCTTGAGGATCGCCTTGCCGGTGGGGTGGACGCGCAGCTCGGCCGAGTCGAACATGCGCAGTCCGGCGATGTCGTACTCGCTGCCGGGGCCGGCGCCGACCACCTCGGTGAAGCTGGCGATGCCGATGCCCATCAGCTCGCCCTTGGCCCACTTCTCCTTCTGCTCGGCCCGAAGCTCGGCGTAGCCGAGCTTCTCGAGGGCCAGCTCGAGGGCCTTGGGATAGTCGCCCGAGTCGTACTCCCAGCCCACCGCCGAGTGGTAGGGGAACTGCTCGGGCTGGATGAAGTTGCGCCGCCGCAGCTCGGCCGGGTCCATCTCGAGCTCCACGGCGGCGTTCTGGACCAGGCGCTCGATCAGGTAGGACGCCTCGGTGACCCGGAACGAGCAGCGGTAGGCGACGCCGCCCGGTGCCTTGTTGGTGTAGACGCCTTCGACCTCGCAGTGGGCGGCGGGCACGTCGTAGGCGCCGGTGAAGATGTGGAACAGGCCGGCCGGGAACTTGCTCGGGTTGGCGGAGGCGTTGAACGCGCCGTGGTCGGCCACCACCTTGGAGCGCAGCGCGGTGATGCGGCCGTCGGCCGACAGCGCCATCTCCCCGCGCATGTGGTAGTCGCGGGCGAACCCGGTCGAGATGAGGTTCTCGCTGCGGTCCTCGATCCACTTCACCGGCTTGCCGATCAGCAGCGAGGCGACCGTGGCGACCACGTAGCCGGGGTAGATCGGCACCTTGTTGCCGAACCCGCCCCCGATGTCGGGCGAGATGATGCGGATGTTCTGCTCGGGCAGCCCGGCCACCAGCGCGAACAGCGTGCGGTGGGCGTGGGGTGCCTGCGAGGTGAGCCAGATGGTGCACTTGCCGGTGACCGGGTCGACGTCGGCCACGCAGCCGCAGGTCTCCAGCGGGGCCGGGTGGCAGCGGGGGTAGAAGGTGTCGAGGCTGACGACCCTGGCCGCCTCGGCGAAGGCCCGGTCGGTGGCCTCCTTGTCGCCCTTCTCCCAGTGGAAGATGTGGTTGCCGGTCTGGCCTTCCTTGTCCTCGCGGATCAGCGGCGCGTCGTCCTCGAGCGCGCGCCTGGGGTCGACCACGGCGGGCAGCGGGTCGTAGTCGACGTCGATGAGCTCCAGGGCGTCCTGGGCGACGTAGGGGTCGTCGGCCACCACGGCGGCGACCTCCTGGCCCTGGAACACGACCTTGTCGAGCGCCAGCACCGCCTGGGTGTCGGCTGACAAGGTCGGCATCCAGGCCAGGCCGTGCGCGTCCAGGTCGCGACCGGTGATGACCGCGACCACGCCCGGGTGCGCCTTGGCCGCCTCCACGTCGATCCGGGTGATCCGGGCGTGGGCGAGCGGGCTGCGCAGGATCGCCATGTGGAGCATGCCGGGCAGCTTGACGTCCTCGACGTAGTTGCCCCGCCCGTGGACGAAGCGGTCGTCCTCCTTGCGCCGTACGGAATGGCCCAGGCCGCGGACGGCCGGGCCGGCGTCGGTTCCGGTGTCGCTCATTGCCCACCTCCGGCCAGGACGGGGGCGCCGGCCTCTGCCGAGCGCATGGCGGCGCCGGCCGCCTGCACCGCCTTGACGATGTTCATGTAGCCGGTGCAGCGGCAGAGGTTGCCGGACAGCGCCCAGCGCACCTCTTCCTCGCTGGGGTCGGGGTTGTCGGCCAGCAGCGCCTCGGCGGCCAGCATCATGCCGGGCGTGCAGAAGCCGCACTGCAGCCCGTGCTGCTCCTTGAACGCGTCCTGCAGGGGGCTCGGCTTGCCGCCCTCGGCCAGCCCTTCGACCGTCCGCACGCTCCGCCCGTCGGCCTGGACGGCCAGGTAGGTGCAGGACTTGATCGGCACCCCGTCGACCAGGACCGTGCACGCGCCGCAGGAGGTGGTGTCGCACCCGACGTGGGTGCCGGTGAGCCCGAGGCGCTCGCGGAGGAGGTGGACCAGCAGCAGCCGCGGCTCCACGTCGACCTTCTGGCTGATGCCGTTCACGTTGACGGTGACCTGCATCTACGCACCTCCACCGGCGATCGCCATCGCCACGGACCGTCGCAGGCCGCGCTCGGTGAACACGCGGACGACGTTGCGCTTGTACTCGACCGACCCGCGCATGTCGGCGCTGGGCGAGGCGGCCCGGGCGGCCAGCTCGGCCGCCTCCCGGAACGCCTCGTCGGACGGGTCGGCGCCGGCCAGCACCGCCTCCGCCTCGGTCGCCTTGAGGTTGTTCGGGCCGACCGCGGTCAGGCCGATGCCCGCCTCGCCGATCCGCCCGTCCGACATGGTGACCCGGACGGCGACCGCCGCGGTGGCGAAGTCGCCGACCTTGCGTTCCAGCTTCAGGTAGGCCCCGCCGGTGCGGGGCCGGTCCGGGACCCGCACCTCCACGAGCAGCTCGTCCGGGCGCAGGGCGGTCGTGAACGGCCCGTCGAAGAAGTCGCGGGCCGCGATCGTGCGGGTCCCCGACTTCGACCTGGCGACCAGGTCGGCGTCCATGGCGAGCATGACCGCGCCCCAGTCGCCCGACGGGTCGGCGTGGGCCAGGGAGCCGCACACCGTCCCCAGGTTGCGGACCAGCGGGTCGGAGACCTGCGGGGCCGCCTCGGCCATGGTCGGGTAGCGTTCGCGCAGGACCTGCGAGCGCTCGGCGTCGCGATGGCGGACCAGCGCGCCCATCCGCAGGTGGCCGTCCTGCTCCGAGATCCCGTCCAGGCCCGGGAGCCGGTTGATGTCCACCAGCCATGCGGGGGCGGCGAAGCGGAGCTTGAGCACCGGGATCAGGCTCTGGCCTCCGGCGAGCACCTTGGCGTCGTCGCCCTGCCCGTCGAGGAACTCGAGGGCCTCGTCGAGGCTGCGAGGCGCGAGATAGTCGAACCGCGGAGGGAGCATGCTACCTCCTCCTGCCGCCGTCGCGGCGGCATCGCCGGACCATGCAGAGCATGCTTGCCGACCCGGCCCGATTGCACAAGGGGGGCGTCCCCGTTACATGAGGGGGCGTCCCCGTTGCAGGGGGCGTCCCCCTTGCACGAGGGGCGTCCCCGGCCGCGGAACTGGTCGGGTCCCTGATCCGACGCGGCGTCCTGTCCTCGGCGTCGGTCCGCGAGGCGGCGCTGGCCGTGCCCTGGACCGCCAGGGTGCGGAGCTGGCCGTGCTAGCCCCTCCTGAGAAGCCTCCGGACGAAGCCGGCCAGCGCGGCCCAGATGGCCTTGAGACGGCCAATCACGACCGTGCCGATCAGGCCGCCCACCTTGAGCGGTCGTGAGGCGGCCGGGGTGGGGGCGGGACTGAGCGGCGCCGCCGGCGGCGAGACGGTGGCGCTCGGGGCGGTCGCGGCCGGCGCCGCCTCGGCGCCTGGCTCGGCCGCGGCCGGGGTGGCCTGGGCCGCGGCCGGGGTGGCCTGGGCCGGCGTCGCCTCGGCTGCGGCCGGCGCGGGCTCGGCCGGGCCCGCTGCGGCGGTGGCGGCCGCCCTGGTCTCGGCCTCGAGGGTCTCGCGCAGGCAGTCGGCGAACTGGCCGAAAAGCTTCGCCGAGACGTCGGAGATCGCGCCCCGGCCGAACGAGGCCACCTTGCCGGTGAGCTGCACGTCGCTCACCACCGACATGCGGGTCTTGGTGTCGGAGACCGCCTCCAGCCTGGTGTCGACCTTGGCCCTGGCCGTGCCCCCGCCCCGGACTTCCTTGCCGCTGGCCGAGAGCTGGGCGCTGTGGGCGGCCTCGTCGACCTCCTCGAGGACCACGGTGCCCTTGTAGGACATGGAGATCGGTCCGAGCTTGACCCGGACCGTGCCCTCGTAGGTCCGCTCGTCCACGACCTTGGTGAGCGCGGCGCCCGGCATGCACGGCGCGACCCGGGGCACGTCGTTGACGAGCGCCCACACGCGGTCGAGGGGCGCGTCGACCTCGACCGTCTGCTCGATCCTCATTGCTGTGCTCCTCTGCCTGCGGGGGTGGGGGATGGTGGTACCGGTTCGCGGCCGGCCAGCAGCGCCGCGGCCCGGGCCAGGCCGTGCTCGTCGTCGACGTCGAGGTCGCTGCCGAGCGTGGCGACCTCGACCCCGGCCACCCACTCGGGGTGGCGGGCGAGCAGCTCGCGTGCGCCCGCGTCGCCGGCCAGCTCGCGCAGGTGGGGCAGCACGGCCCGGTCGAACAGCTTGGGGTGGCCGGGCCGGCCTCCGTAGGTGGCGGTGACCACCGGGCCGGCGCCGTGCGCCCAGGCGTCCACCAGGCGGGCGACCACGCCCGCGGTGACCAGCGGCTGGTCGCCCAGGGCGACCACGACCGCGCCGTAGCCGTCGCCGGCCTCGCGCGCTTCAGGCGACCACGCCGTGGCCACGGCCCGGGCCAGGACGCGGCCCATGCCCTCGGCCCAGCACTCCACCTCGAGCGGCCTGGCCCGGTGCAGGTCGACGGTGGCCAGCACCCCGCCGGCGTGCGCGCCCAGGGCGACGGTCACGTCGTCCACGGGTGCGGCCGACATGGCCGCCAGGGCGTGCTCGAGCAGCGGGCGCCCGCCCAGCTCGGCGAGCTGCTTGGGCCGGCCCATCCGGGCCGACCGCCCCGCCGCGAGCACCAGGCCCAGGACACGAGGACGGCCGCCGCCCTTCACGGCCGCTCTCGTGTCAGCCCGCATGTCCCTGCGGGGACGCCGTGCGGGCGTGAAGACGGCCAGCGGTTCTCTTTTCGGGTCAGTCTGTCGATCGTCCGCTTGCGGACTCCCCGCAGTCTCCTGCGGACTCCGCTGCGGACTCCGCGCAGTCTCTGGACGCGAAGCGTCCACGGTTACACCCGGCCCCGTTCCCTCAGGAAGTGGACTGTGTCGCGGCGCTCCGAGAGCCGGCCCCCCGAGCGGCCGTGCCGCACCGCGATCACCTCGGCCAGGATCGACACGGCCGTCTCCTCGGGGGCCTTGGCCCCGATGTCGAGCCCGATCGGCCCCGAGATGCGGGCGATGTCGGCGTCGCCGTACCCGGCCTCGCGCAGGCGGTCCAGGCGCTCGACGTGGGCCCGCCGGCTGCCCATGGCGCCGATGTAGGCGACCGGGCTGGCCAGCAGGGCATGCAGGGTCGGGTCGTCGAAGCGCGGCTCGTGGGTGAGCACGGCCGCGTAGGTGGCGTCGTCGGGCGGGTTGGCGGCCAGGTGCTCGTGGGGCCAGGCGACCACGACCTCGTCGGCGTGAGGGATCCGTTCGCGGGTGGCGAACCGCTCCCGGGCGTCGACCACGGTGACCCGGTAGCCGGCCTGGTGGGCGGCCTGGGCGAGCGCGGCGGCGAAGTCGACCGCCCCGACGATCAGCAGGTGGGGCTGGGGCGCGTAGACGTCGAAGAACACCTCCCGCCCGGCGACCTCGCGGACGGCGGCCTCCTCCCCGGGGAGCAGCCCACGGGCGATCTCGGCCGCCTGGGCGTCGAGCCGCTCGTCGCCCAGGGTGCCCTCGACCGACCCCGGGGTGACCAGCAGCTTGGCGCCGAGGCCCTCGCCGGCGACCACGGTGACGAGCGCGCCGCGCCGGTCGGCGCGCACCAGGTCGCGGATGGCCTCGAAGGTGACCTGGCCCACGGCGCTAGGGGACCGGCTCGATGAAGACGTCGATCACGCCGCCGCAGGCCAGGCCCACGTCCCACACCATCTCGTCGGTGATGCCGAAGGTGACCAGCCGGGCCGGCTCGCCGGCGAGCACCCGGCCGGCCTCCTCGAGGACGGCGCCCTCGACGCAGCCGCCGGAGACGCTGCCCACCCAGCGGCCGTCGTCGCTCACCGCCATCTTGGCGCCGGGAGGACGGGGCGCCGAGCCCTTCACCTTGGTCACGGTGGCGAGCGCAACCCGGTGGCCGTCGGCCCGCCACCGGTCGATCGCGTCGAGCACGTCCCGCATGGACACCTCCGTTGCTGCCAGATGCCGGCGACTGCCCAGCTTACGGTCCCGTGAAGCGGATCGGAACGCTTTGCATTCCTTGGAGAACGATCTATTGTGCCCTCGTCTGACCATTGGCGGCCAACATCGGCTCGAGCGGGCAGCACAGACCGGGGCGGGTGCCCCGGCATCTGGCGTCCCCGCGTAGCCGAGGGACGGAGGTGGCCCTTGAGGCGCATCGCTCTGACGGTGAACGGGGTTCAGCGCGAGGCCGAGGTCGAGCCTCGACAGCTCCTGGTCTATTTCCTTCGAGAGACGCTCGGGCTCACCGGGACGAACGTGGGCTGCGACACCTCGTCCTGTGGCGCCTGCACCATCCTGGTGGACGGCAAGTCGGTCAAGTCGTGCACCATGCTCGCCGTCCAGGCCGACGGCACCGAGATCACCACCATCGAGGGCCTGGCCAGCGACGGCCAGCTCCACCCCCTGCAGGAGGCGTTCCGGGCCAACCACGGCCTCCAGTGCGGCTACTGCACCCCCGGCATGATCATGGCCGGCCTCAGCCTGATCGAGAGCGGCGCCGGCATGAGCGAGGAGGAGGTCCGCCTCGGGCTCGAGGGCAACCTCTGCCGCTGCACCGGCTACCAGAACATCGTCAAGTCGATCCAGGACGCGGCCAAGACGATGCGCTCTCCGGCCGCCACCGCCACCCAGGGGGGCTCGGCATGACCCAGGTAGCCGAACCGGAGGCCGCCCAGCGCTACATGGGCCAGGGCCTGCTCCGCAAGGAGGACCCCGAGCTGCTTACCGGCCATGGCCGCTTCATCGACGACATCGCGCTGCCGGGCATGGCCTGGATGGCCATCGCCCGCAGCCCGGTCGCGCACGCGAACATCACCAGCATCGACACCTCGGCCGCCAAGCAGATGCCCGGCGTGCTGGCCGTGTTCACCGGCGAGGAGCTGGCCTCGGAGTGGGCCGCGGGCCTGCCCTGCGCCTGGCCGATCGGCAGCCGCACCCTGCCCGAGAACGTCACCCGCGACCCGCGCATGCCCGACCACTGGCCGCTGGCCAAGGACCGGGTGCGCTACCAGGGCGACGGGGTGGCGGTGGTGGTCGCCGACAGCCGGGCCCACGCCAAGGACGCGCTCGAGGCCGTCGACGTCGACTACGAGGACCTCCCGGTCGTCACCGACATGGAGGAGGCGCTGAAGGAGGGGGCGCCGGTCATCCACGAGAACTTCGGGGACAACGAGGCCTACGTCTGGTCGCTGGCCAACGGCGAGGTCGACAAGGTCTTCTCCGAGGCCCCGGTGGTGGTCAAGGAGCGCTACTACCACCCGCGGCTGATCCCCAACGCGATCGAGCCCCGCGGCGTCGTGGTCCAGCCCAACCCGGCCATGGGGGAGTACACGGTCTGGTCGGCCACCCAGATCCCTCACATCCTCAAGCTGCTGCTCGCGCTCACCCTGAACATCCCGGAGACCAAGATCCGGGTGATCGCGCCCGAAGTCGGCGGCGGCTTCGGCTCCAAGCTCAACGTCTACGCCGAGGAGGCCTTGGCGCTCGCGCTCGCCCGCCGGCTCGGCGTGCCCGTGAAGTGGGTCGAGGAGCGCTCCGAGGGCTACCTGGCCACCATCCACGGCCGTGACGTCATCCAGGAGATGGAGGTCGCCGCCACCGAGGAGGGCAAGCTCCTCGGCGTGCGCGTCAACCTGCACGCCGACTTCGGCGCCTACCTGCAGCTCGTCACCCCGGGCATCCCGCTGCTCGGCGGCTTCCTCTACCACGGGGTGTACGACTGCAAGGCCTACAGCTTCACCTGCACGGGCGTGTTCACCAACAAGACGCCCACCGACGCCTACCGGGGCGCCGGCCGGCCCGAGGCGACCTACGCGATCGAGCGGATCATGGACGCCCTGGCCAAGCGGGTCGGCAAGGACCCGGCCGAGGTCCGCGAGCTGAACTTCTACGCCCCCTTCACCGAGCCCAAGGAGGTCGTGACCGGCCTGCAGTTCGACTCGGGCAACTACCACGCCTCGCTCGACAAGGCCAAGCAGCTGGTCGGCTACGACGAGCTCCGGGCCGAGCAGGCCCGCCGTCGCGAGCAGGGCAACCCGGACGGCAGGCTGCTCGGCATCGGCATCTCGACCTACATCGAGATGTGCGGGCTGGCGCCGTCGCAGACGCTGGCTGCGCTGAAGTACGGCGCCGGCGGCTGGGAGTCGGCCACCGTCCGCTGCCACCCGACCGGCAAGGTCACCGTGGTCACTGGCAGCTCCCCGCACGGCCAGGGCCACGTCACCACCTGGTCGCAGATCGCGGCCGACGCGCTCGGGGTCAGTCCGGACGACGTCGAGGTGCTCCACGGCGACACCGCCGTGTCCCCGCTCGGCATGGACACCTACGGCAGCCGCAGCGTCGCGGTGGGCGGCACCGCCCTGTACAAGGCGGCCGAGAAGATCCGGGCCAAGGCGCGCAAGATCGCGGCCCACGAGCTCGAGGTGGCCGAGGACGACCTCGAGTGGAAGGACGGCAAGTTCCAGGTCGCCGGGGCGCCCGACAAGGCCAAGACCATCCCCGAGGTCGCCTTCTCGGCCTGGACCGCGCACAACCTGCCGGCCGACGTCGAGCCCGGCCTCGAGGCGACCGCGGTCTACGACCCGCCCAACTTCACCTTCCCTTCGGGCGCGCACATCTGCGTGGTCGAGGTCGACGCCGACACCGGCCTCACCCGGATCAGGAAGTACGTCGCGGTCGACGACTGCGGCACGGTGGTCAACCCGCTGATCGTCGAGGGGCAGGTGCACGGCGGTGTCGCCCAGGGCATCGCCGAAGCCCTCTACGAGGAGGCGCTCTACGACGAGAACGGCACCCTGGTGACCGGCAACATGTCCACCTACCGCATCCCGTCAGCGGCCGAGCTGCCCGGCTTCCAGCTCGACCGGACGGTGACCCCGTCCACCACCAACCCGATGGGGGTCAAGGGTATCGGCGAGGCGGGCACGATCGCAGCCCCGCCGGCGGTGCTCAACGCGGTGGCCGACGCCGTCTCGGCCGTCGGGGTGGAGTTCATCGACCTGCC
Source organism: Actinomycetes bacterium (assembly GCA_036000965.1). NCBI lineage: Bacteria > Bacillati > Actinomycetota > Actinomycetes > Actinomycetes bacterium. The sequence continues at coordinate 17,041 of DASYUT010000040.1, read as the reverse complement.
GGCCAGCGCCGAGCGCGTCTGGCGGGCGATCCAGGACGCCCGGGGCGGCTCGCCCGGGGCTCGCACCGTCGAGGCCGGCGGGACCGGTGCGAGCAGCATGACGCCGGAGGCCGACGGGCAGTCCGGGCCCGCGTCCAGCGAAGGAGGTGTCCGGTGATCCCGGCCCCGTTCGACTACGAGGTGGCCGAGTCGGCCGACCACGCGGTCGCGCTCCTCGGCCAGCACGGCGAGGACGCCAAGCTGCTCGCTGGCGGGCACTCGCTGCTGCCGCTGATGCGGCTGCGGCTGGCCGCGCCGTCGGTGCTGGTCGACATCGGCCGGCTGCGCGACCTCTCCTACGTCCGCGAGGACGGCGACAAGCTCGCCATCGGCGCCCTCACCACCCACGAGGACGTCCACTTCAACGAGCTGGTCGAGCGGCACTGCCCGATCCTCGGCCACACCGCCGGCGAGATCGGCGACCCGCAGGTCCGCCACCGCGGGACGATCGGCGGGTCGGTGGCCCACGCCGACCCCGCCTCCGACATCCCGGCGGTGCTGCTCGCGCTCGACGCCGAGCTGGTCGTGCACGGGCCGGCCGGGGACCGCACGGTGGCTGCGGGCGACTTCTTCACCAGCATCTTCGAGAGCGACCTCGGCCCGCAGGACCTCCTCACCGAGATCCGCGTGCCCAAGCTCGCGGGCGCGGGCTGGTCATACCAGAAGTTCAACCCGCGCGCCCAGGACTGGGCGATCGTCGGCGTCGCCGCGGTGGCGGCTCTCGGGAACGGCGGCCCGGGCCGGACCGCCGTCGCACTGACCAACATGGGGGAGACGCCGCTGCGGGCCCGTTCGGTGGAGGAGGCGGTGGCCTCGGGCGCCGACCCGGCGACCGCCGCCGAACAGGCCCTGGAGGGGACCAACCCGCCCAACGACGCGCTGGCCAGCGCGGAGTACCGCAGGCACCTGGCCAAGGTGCTGACCCGCCGCGCGCTCGAGGAGGCGGCATCGCGCTGACCGACGCACCACGGGAGCCCCGGCCGAGTACCCACGGCGCGCGGGTTCCCGCCTCCCCGGAGGCCCGGCGTGCTCGACCGCGGCGCCGATGCTTGGCGGGCGCTCACGGGGCGGGCGCCTGAGCGTGGGCGCCCTCCCGTTCGGCTCGGTCGGCGAGCTGGAGGCGGCCCTGCGGGAGCACGCCTACCTCGCTGACCGCGGCCTGGCCACCGCGCTCCACCTGGCCCTCGCCCTCGACAAGCCGCTGCTGCTCGAGGGCGAGGCCGGCGTGGGCAAGACCGAGGTGGCCAAGGTCCTGGCCGCGCTCCTGGGCCGCCAGCTGGTGCGCCTGCAGTGCTACGAGGGGATCGACGCCAGCCAGGCCCTCTACGAGTGGGACTACTCCCGGCAGCTCATCGCGGTGCGCGCGGCCCAGCTCGGCCAGGGCGCCGCCGACCTGTTCGGCGCCGAGTTCCTGGTCGAGCGCCCGCTGCTCACCGCGGTGCGGGCCGGCGCGGGCGCGGTGCTGCTGATCGACGAGCTGGACCGGGCCGACGACGAGTTCGAGGCGTTCCTGCTCGAGGTGCTGTCGGAGTTCGCGGTCACCATCCCCGAGATCGGCCGGGTGGCCGCCGACCGGCCGCCGGCCGTGGTCATCACCTCCAACCGCACCCGGGAGCTGCACGACGCCCTCAAGCGCCGCTGCCTCTACCACTGGATCGACCACCCGTCGGTCCAGCGCGAGGTCGACATCGTGCGCGTGCGCGCCCCGGAGGTGCCCGAGGCGCTCGCCCGCCAGGTGGCGGCGGCCGTGGCCCGGCTGCGGGCCATGGACGTGGCCAAGCGCCCGGGGGTGGCCGAGACCATCGACTGGTCCAAGGCGCTCGCCTTTCTCGGGGTCAGCCAGCTCGAGCCGGCCACGGCCGCGCCGACCCTGGGCGCCCTGCTCAAGGACCACGAGGACCTCGAGCTGGTCCGCGCCCGGCTCGACCGTGTCCTCGAAGAGCCGTGATGGCGCCTGGGCCCAGCCAGGGCGACCGGGCTCTCGGGGAGCTGGTTTGATGGAGGGGCGGCCGAGCCAGGGCGACCGGGCTCTCGGGGAGCTGGTTGGCTTTGGGCGGCTGCTCCGGTCGAGGGGCCTGCCGGTCGGCACCGGGCGGATCCTCGCGTTCTGCCGGGCGGTGGCGGTGCTGACCCCCCTCGACCGCGACGGCCTGTACTGGGCGGGGCGGCTCGCCATGGTCGCCCGCAAGGCCGACATGGCCGCCTACGACGACGCCTTCGGGGCCTACTTCCCCCAGGAACGCGACGACGCCCTGGCCGTGATCGCCGGGTGGCTCGAGAACGTCGCGCTGCCGCCCGAGCTGGAGGTGACCGTCGAGGAGGGGTTGGCTGAGGACGGCTGGCGGGTCGGCGCCAAGGGCGAGGGGGGCGAGGAGGGCGAGGGGGGCGAGGAGGAGCTGCTCGTCGGCGTGCTCGCCAGCGGGGCCGAGGTGCTGCGGTCCAAGTCGTTCGAGGAGCTGACCGACGCGGAGCGGGCCGAGGCCAACGCGGTCATCCGCAGCCTGGCCCTGCACCTGCCGGTCAGGCACACCCGGCGCTGGCGGTCGTCCCCGCACGGCCGGCGCTTCGACCAGCGCCGGACCCTGCGGGCGTCCCTGCGCACCCAGGGTGAGCCGTTCCGGCGGGCGTGGCGCGCCCGCCGGGACAAGCCGCGCCCGCTCGTGCTGGTCCTCGACGTGTCCGGGTCGATGTCGGCCTACTCCCGCGCGCTCATGCAGTTCGGCTTCGCGGCGATCCGGGCTGGCCGGCGGGTGGAGGTGTTCTGCTTCGGCACCCGGCTCACCCGGGTCACGCGCGCCCTGCGGCGCTCGGAACCCGACGACGCCCTGCGCGAGGTGGCCGCCGGTGTGGTCGACTGGGACGGCGGCACCCGCATCGGCGAGTCCGTCAAGGAGCTGCTCGACCGCTACGGGCAGCACTCGTTCCTGCGCGGGTCGGTGGTGGTGCTCTGCTCCGACGGGCTGGAGCGTGGGGATCCGGCCGTGCTCGGCGCCCAGATGGCCAGGCTCGGCCGCCTCGCCCACCGGCTGGTCTGGGTCAACCCTCTGAAGGGCAGCCCCCGCTACGAGCCGCTGGCCAGGGGCATGGCCGCGGCCCTGCCCCACGTCGACCGGTTCGTGCCCGGCCACAACCTCCAGAGCCTCGAGGCGCTGTGCAAGGTGATCGGCAGATGACGGGTCCGCCTTGGGCTGGTGCGACCGCCGGGGTGCCGGTGTACGGTGCAGGCATGGACGTGCAGCCTGTGGACGTGCAGCCCGAGGTGACCGTGCTCCTGACAGGGGCGCCGCTCTCGCTCGACGCCGCCTTCCGGTCGGTGCTCCTGCCCGCCTGCGGCGGCACGGCGCTGTTCGTCGGCACCACCCGCAGCCCCAGCCAGGGCCGGGTGGTCGAGGAGCTCGAGTACGAGGCCTTCGAGGAGCTGGCCGGGCCGGCGATGGAGCGGCTGGCCCGGGAGGCGGTCGCCCGCCACGGCCTTGGCGCGGTGTACCTGGCCCACCGGACGGGCGTGGTGCCCCAGGCCGAGCCGAGCGTGATCGTGGCCGCGTCCGCGCCGCACCGGGCCGAGGCGTTCGCCGGCTGCCGCGAGCTGATCGACGAGCTGAAGCGCACCGTTCCGGTCTGGAAGAAGGAGCGCTGGGCCGACGGGGGCCGCTGGGTCGGCATCCCCGAGGGTGAGGAGGCCCGCTATGCCTGAGCGCCTGATGCCCGCCGCGCCTGAGCGCCTGATGGTCGACACCTTCGGCCGGGTCGTGCGGGACCTGCGGGTCTCGGTGACCGATCGTTGCAACTTCCGCTGCCTGTACTGCATGCCCGAGGACGGGCTGCCGTGGCTCGGGGCGGGGAGCGTCCTCACCCGCGACGAGCTGATCCGGGCCCTCCGGGTCGCGGTCGGCCTGGGCGTGGGCACGATCCGCATCACCGGCGGGGAGCCGACGCTCCGCCGCGACCTGGTCGATGTGGTGGCCGCCGTCGGCCAGCTCGGGGTGGAGCTGTCGATCACGACCAACGGGTTCTTGCTCGACCGGCTCGCCCAGCCCCTCGCCGACGCCGGGCTTTCCCGGGCCAACATCAGCCTCGACTCCCTGGAGCGCGACCGCTTCAAGCAGATCACCCGGCGGGACGCGCTCGGGCGGGTGCTTGCCGGGATCGACGCGGCGCTCGCCGCCGGCCTCGAGCCGGTCAAGATCAACGCGGTGGTCGTGCGCGGCTTCAACGACGACGAGGTCGTGCAGATGGCCGCCTGGGCCCGCGACCTTGGGGTCGAGCTGCGGTTCATCGAGTTCATGCCGCTCGACGCTCCTGGCGAGTGGACCCGCGACCAGGTCGTGCCGGCCGCGGAGATCCTCGACCGCCTCGACCGGGAGTTCGGCCTCGAGGCGCCGTCCGGACCCCGGGGCAGCGCCCCGGCCGAGCGCTGGCGCTACGCCGACGGCGTGGGGTCGGTGGGGATCATCGCGTCAGTCACCCGTGCCTTCTGCGCACAGTGCGACCGGATCCGCCTCACCGCCGACGGCCAGATCCGCACCTGCCTGTTCGCAACAGTCGAGTACGACCTGCGCGGCCTGCTCCGGTCGGGCGCCACCGACGAGGCGGTCGCGGACCTGTACGCCGACGCCGTCGCCCGCAAGGAGTTCGGGCACAAGATCAACTCCCCCGACTTCGTGCAGCCCGCGCGCGGGATGTCCCAGATCGGCGGCTAATTGGGCCAGGCGCCCTCGTTGCCGCATACCTGCGATATTTTGCGTAGCCTATCGAGCCCGGAATGGCCGGGCGGTGGCAGGCCGGTTGACGGCTGGTTTCCAGAGAACGTCGGTCCTGCCTGCTGGCTTGGTTTATTCTGGACCGCGACGTTTAATGCTCCGAGATGCCGGACCATCGTTCTCGCCCTGCCCCTTGTGGGAGTTCCCCGGTCCAGGGACGCTCCGGGGCCAGGCGCCGCACCAGGAGGGCTGAATGCGGGGAGAATGTGTGTTTTGCCAGATCCTCTCCGGGGAATTGGCGGCTGATTACGTGTACGAGGACGACCGGACGGTCGTCTTCATGGACATCAACCCGGCCACCCCCGGCCACCTGCTCGTCGTGCCGCGAGCTCACGTCACCGACGTCATGTCGGCGGACGTGGAAGACTGGCTGGCCGTGGCCGCCACCGCCCGCCGCATGGCGGGCTGGGTGACCGGCACCTTCAAGGCCGGCGGGGTGGACCTGCTCCAGGCGAACTCGGACGGCACGGTCGGCAACCAGACCGTGTACCACCTGCACCTGCACGTCCTGCCAAGATACGAGGACGACCGGCTCGGTTGCTGGTGGACCCAGGAGACCGCCGACCCGTCCGAGGTCACCGAGGCGGCCCGCCAGCTCGTGGAGCACGGCCGCAGGGACCTGCGCTAGGCGCCGCTCAGAAGTCATGTCTGTAGGCGCTTGGGGAGTCATGTCCGTAACTTGGGCCTGGTGGGCCAACCCGGTTACGTGGCCAACCCGGTTACGGGCAGGACCTCTGGTGACCTGCATCGCCTGCACGCGGCTGACCCGGCGGCTCAGCGCCGCTCGGTCCGGTAGACGTCGGTGGGGTAGGGCAGGGTGAAGGTGGACCGGCCGCGCAGCTCGGGATGGCGGTCAAGCAGCCCGCCGACCTCGGCCAGCACCTGCTGCCGGGCGGCCGGCTCGAGCGCGGCGATGAGGCTGATCGAGCCGACGCGGTCCAGGACCATCGCCCGGTCGCCCTCCTGGACGTGCTCGAGCCGATGCCCATTCGTCCCCTTCCCCTCCCTTGCGGCGATCCTTGCTCTGATGGGATGGTTGCCGGACCGATACGGCTGAGCACCGAATCGCTTGGTTAGCAGCCAGCTCGACACGGGGATACCGGGTTGGGATACGTGAGAGCGGGTTGACTCGTTTGCCCTGCGCCACGACCTGGTTCTAGTGGATCTGAGAAAGGAGCAGAGATGGACGGAGGCGTGATCGCCCTCATCGTCATCGTGGTCCTGGTCCTCGTGGCGCTGGGGCTGCTCATGGGCCGGCGTCGCAGGACGCAGCACCTGCAGGAGCGCTTCGGCCCCGAGTACGAGCGCACCGTCACCGAGGCCGGTGATCGCCGGGCCGCGGAGAGCGAGCTGCTCGACCGCCAGGCCCGGCGTGAGAAGCTGGACATCGTCCCGCTCGAGCCGGCCGCCCGGGTGCGGTACCTTGAGGAGTGGCACCGCACCCAGGCCCTGTTCGTCGACTCCCCGGCGGAGGCCACCCGCGAGGCCGATCGGTTGATCATCGACGTGATGCGCGACCGGGGCTACCCGGTCGACGACTTCGAGCAGCGTGCCGCCGACGTCTCCGTCGACCACCCGCAGGTGGTGGACGACTACCGCGCCGCCCGCGCCATCTCGGGCGCGAACGAGCGGGGGGAGGCGAGCACCGAGGACCTGCGCCAGGCGCTCGTCCACTACCGCTCCCTCTTCGAGGAGCTGCTCGAGGTCGGCAGGGCTGACGAGGCTGATCACCCCGTCGAGGAGGCAAGAAGGGGCAGGGCTGACGAGGCTGATCACCCTATCGAGGAGGCAAGAAGGGCCAGGGCTGACGAGGCTGATCACCCTATCGAGGAGGCACGATGAGCGAACGCTACGGCTACGGGTACGGTGACGACCTGCCAGGCGACGACCTGCCCGTCTCGCGCCGAGGCGCGGTGACCGAACGCCACCACGACCGCGACCACGACGACGACGTGCGCGAGATCGACCTGACCGACGACGCCGACGACCGCGACCGCGACGGCCGGCCCGACGCCGAGCTGGTCGGCGAGGAGGGCGACCACGCGCGCGCCACGGACCACGACGACCAGACCGTGCGCGCCGCGAACGACCCGGATGACGCGGACACCAGGACGAGGTCCACCGTCCAGTTCGCGCCCGCCGAGCGCGACCGCGACCACGAGCCGGAGCCTGCGTCCCGGTCCGCCTACGGCGGCGACGTCGACGCGGGCCCGCGGTCCGGCCTGCCGGCCGACCAGGCCGGCGCGCCCGGATTCGAGCGCGAGGAGCGCGACCTCGACCCGCTCGACCGGAGGACGGCCGATCCCTACGGCGACGTGCGTGGCGACCGCGACGACGCCCCGGGGCCGGCCCCCGGCCCCCTCGATGCCGAGCGTCCCACCGGGGGCGAGGGCGTGAGCCGGGTCGACCTCCGCGACGAGGACTCGGCCTGGTCGAGCGATGTCGACCACCGTGGCGTGGACCGCGCCGGCGAGGTCGACCACCGTGGCGTGGACCGCGCCGACGAGGTCGAGCTGGCCACGCCGACGCCCGCGCCCCACCCTGCCTCGGTGCCCGACGCGGGTCCGCCCGAGCCGCTCGCCCCCGCCGCCTCCACCGACACCGGTGCGGGAACCGACGTCCCTGACGACGCGTCGAGCCCGCCGGCGACCGACCTTGCCACCGCCCAGGCGGCCGCGCCGGCCGCGGCCGTGGCGACGCTGCTGGCCTCGGTGGATGCCGAGTCGGTGCGGCGCCAGTTCCTCGACATCCAGGCTGGCTTCGTGGACGAGCCCAGGCAGGCCGTACAGCAGGCTGGTGAGCTCGTCGACGACCTGGTCCGCCAGGTGACGCAGTCGCTCACCGCCGAGCGGGAGCGGCTCCAGGCCGACCTCAGCGCCGACACGACCTCGACCGAGGACCTGCGCCTGGCCCTGCGCGCCTACCGCGCCTACGTCGACCGGCTGCTCGGCCTGACGATGTAGGCAGGGGCCCCGGGGGGGGGGGCTTGCCGGCCCACGGCCGGCAAGCTATCTTCGCCGTGCCACGCGGCCGACCGCGTGCGCGTACGGCCAGGGGAGTCCGGTGCACCGGACTGAGAGGCTGACGGGAGAGTCAGCGACCCTTTGAACCTGATCCGGGTCATACCGGCGCAGGGAGGAGCGATGGGAGCTGTCCACGAGGAGCCGGCCCGGCTCCACGCGCCTCCGGAGTGGGGCATCGAACCAGTGCCGCGCGACCAGCGGGTACTGGGGTTCCTCGACCAGGCGGTGCTCTGGGGCAACCTCGGCATCAGCCTGCTCGTGCTGGTGGCCGGGGCGCTGTTCGTGCCGGCGCTGGGGCTGTGGCAGGCGCTCGCCGCGACCGTCGTCGGCGCCGTCGTGGGGAACGCACTGCTCGGGCTCGCGGCCGTCCCCGCCGCCGAGACCGGCGTGCCAACGATGGTGCTGTACCGGGCGCCGCTCGGGGTGCGTGGCTCGCTCCTGCCGACCGCCTGCAACGTGGTCCAGAACCTCGGCTGGGCAACCTTCGAGCTGTTCATCATCGCCAGCGCGGCCGCCCAGATCTCCGAGCGCCTGCTCGGGTTCCGCGGGCGCCTGCTCTGGGTCGTCGTGTTCGGCGCGCTCACCACCGCGCTCGCGGTGGCCGGCCCCCTGACCGTGATCAGGCGCTACCTCGAGCGGTTCGCGGTCTGGGCCGTGCTCGCCTCGACCGTGTACCTCACCTGGCATGTGCTGACCACCCTCGACCTCGGCCGCCTCGCCGCCCGGCCCGGGAGCGGCGGGCTCTCCTTCTGGGCCGGGGTCGACATCGCCGTGGCCCTGCCCATCTCCTGGGTGCCACTGGTGGCCGACTACGCCCGGTTCGGGCGCTCGGCCCGGGCCACCTTCTGGGGCACCGGCGTCGGCTACTTCGTCGCCCAGGTCTGGTTCTTTGCCCTCGGCATCCTGTTCCTGCTCGCGATCGGGCAGGGCGACGTGATCGCCGCCCTGGTCGCGGTCCCGGTCGGGGTGGTGGCCATGGCGGTGCTCGTGGTCGACGAGGCCGACGAGGTCTTCGCCAACGTCTACTCGACCGGGGTCAGCCTGCAGAACGCGTTCCCGCGCCTGCCAGGCCGGCCCCTGGCCCTCGCCATCGGCGTGGTCGCCACCGCGATGGCCGCCCTGGTCGCCGACCTGGCCCGCTACGAGAGCTTCCTGTTCCTGCTGGGGGCGTTGTTCGTGCCCCTGTTCGGTGTGCTCGCGGCCGACTACTTCGTGCTCGCGCGCCGTCGCTACGACGTGGCCGCCATGTACGACCCGGACGGCCCCCACCGCGGCGTGCGCTGGCTTGCGGTGCTGGTCTGGCTGGGCGGCTTCCTGCTCTACAACTGGATCAACCCTGGCGGCGTCGCCGCCTGGCGGTCGCTGCTCGAGGATCTCTTCGCCGGCCTGCTCCACCTGCCGTTCCCGCTCTCGGCCCGCCTCCCCTGGCTCGGCGCCTCCCTGCCAGCGTTCCTGGTCCCGTTCCTGGCCATGGTCGCCGTCGGCCGCCTCACCGCCAGAGACTGAGCACATGGCAGTGGAGATCATCTACGAGACGCACGCCACCACCACCGATAACGAGGCGGGCATCGCGACCGGCTGGCTCCCGGGTTGGCTCTCGGACAGGGGCGCGCACAAGCCCGCGAACTCGGGGAGCGCCGCCGCGACGACGGCATCGCAGCGGTGTTCGTCTCCGATCTGCTCCGCGCCGTGGAGACGACCGAGATCGCGTTCCCGGACGGACAGATCCCGATCCACCAGGATGCCCGGCTGCGCGAGTGCAACTATGGCGAGCTCAACGGCTGCCCGGGTCATCCTCCTGGCCACCGAGCGGGCCCGACGCATCGACGAGCCCTTCCCGGGCGGTCAGAGCTACCGGCAGGTCCTCGCCGCCACCGATGCCTTCCTGCACGAGCTGGCCACACACTGGAACCGCAGCCGGATCCTGGTGATCGCCCACTCGGCCAACAGATGGGCGCTCGACTGCCTGCTCACCGGAGCCTCGCTGCAAGGCCTGGTCCAAGCGCCCTTCAACTGGCAGCCGGGGTGGAGCTACACGCTGCCCGAGGACTGGCCCGCCCCTGAGCCAAACCCTCCCACGACCCAACCAGGTGAACGTTCCCGGTCACAGCACTAGCGTGCCGGTGGTCGGGCTGTTGTGGGTGGTCGTGGCCGTGGGGGGTAAGGGTGTGTTGTCCGGTGGGGTCGCGGGCGAGGTGGTGGTGGCCTTCGTGGACCGCGCGGTGGTGGGCGCGGCACACCAGGACCAGGTTGTCGAGGTTGGTCGCGCCGCCGTGGAGCCAGTGCCGCAGGTGGTGGGCGTCACACCAGGCGGGGGGCCGGTCGCAGCCGGCCACCACGCAGCCGCGGTCGCGGACGGCCAGGGCCTTGCGCAGCCCCGCCGACACCACCCGGGTGGTCCGGCCCAGCTCCAGGACCTCCGACGGGGCGCCGCCAAGCGCCGGGGGCAGCAGCGCCAGCCCGTCGCGGAGCCGCCGCGCCAGCCCGTCGGGGCCGCCGGTCGTGGGGTCGTGGCTGTGGGTCGTGGGGTCGTGGCCGCCGATCGTGGGGTCGGGGTGGCTGGTGGCGGGGTGGCGGGTGCAGACCGCGCGGGTGAGCGCGGCGTCGCAGGCCAGCCGGCCGGCGGTCTCGGGGCTGACCGGCCCCGCCAGGCCGAAGACCCCGGGGGGTCCCGCGTGGTCCAGGAGGGCGGCCAGGTCGATGGTGACGGTCACCTGGGGGCGCACCCCGCCGCTGGCGGGCAGCCCCCCGCCGGCCAGGCTCCGCCGGGCCAACTCGGTCAGCGCATCGGCGCGCCGCTGCGCCCCGCTGCGCTGGTCGGCCGGGCCGGCGGGGCGGGCAAGGGGGTCCAGCGCCGCCAGCAGCGTCTCCCCCGCCTCCGGGTCCAGCAGCCCCGCAAGCGCCACCATCCCCTGCCAGGTCCCAGCCACATGCACCCCGCGCCGCTCGAAGCGGCGCTGCGCCTGCCGCTCCTCCCGGTCGGGGTCGGCGACCACCCGCAGCTGCTCCACCACCCGCCGCAACCCCGCCGGGTCCAGCCGGCGGGCGGCCTCCAGCAGCACCGGCTCGGCCGCGACGGCCGTGGCGGCGGCCAGGTGCTGGGTCCCCTCGGCCAGCACCACCGCGTGCCCATACGACAGCTGCCCTGCCGCCAAGGCCGCCGCGACCCCCGGCAGCGGGCCGCGATGCAGCGCCCGCGCGACCCGGACCCGCTGGCAGGCCGCGCCGGCGGTCAGCCGGGCCCGCGCCCGCAGCCACCCCGCCGTCGACGGCGCCCGCCCGCCGCGCTCGGCGCCGGCCGCGCCGCGCGCGTCGACCGCGGCCAGCTCCCGGAGCCACTGGCCTTCCAGCCGTTCCAGCAGCCCCCGCAACGCCAGCACCCGCTCGGCCGCGGTGGGGTCGGGCAGGCCGGTCAGGTCCTGGCCGGCCAGCTCGTCCACCGCGGCGGCCAGCCTGGCCAGCCCCGCGGGCTGCCCGGCCACCCCAACCGGCGCCGGGTCGTCGAAACTGTGTTCGAGTCCATGCCCGCAGGCTACCCCGGCCCGACCCCACCGCCCAGCCCCATCCAGCATCTGTGGACACCCACCGGCCAGCACGCGGAACGGCCTAAGTGCTTGTTTCTGAACTTGTTCATGCTGCCCGTGGGAGGGCTGGGGTTGGGGTGCGGGCGGGACGGTGGCGGCGGGCCAGCCGGCGGGTCATGACGGTGGTCATCGCCCAGGTGACCATGGCCCGGTGGTGGTCACGGAGGCGCTCGTAGTCGCGGACGGTGCGGCGGTGGCGGCTGATCCAGGCGAAGGTGCGCTCCACCACCCACCGGCGCGGCAGCACCTCGAAGGCGTGGGCCAGGCGTCGGCGGGTGATGTCGACCCGAAGGCCCAAGGCGGCCGCCGCCCAGACCACCAGCTTGCCCGCGTAGCCGGCGTCGGCCCAGACCAGCCGGATGCGGCGCTGGGTGACCCGCAGCCGCCACAACAGCGGCCGGGCGGCGTCGCGGTCCTGCACACTGGCGGCGGTGACCAGCACGACCAGCAGCAGCCCCAGGGTGTCCACGGCGATGTGGCGCTTGCGGCCGTTGACACCCTTGCCGGCGTCGAAGCCGCGGCTGGCCCGGGGGACGGTCTCGGCGGCGCGGACTGACTGGGAGTCGATGACCGCCGCGCTGGGCTGCCGCCGGCCGGCGGCCACGCGGACCTGGTCGCGGAGCGCGTCGTGGACGCGGTCCAGGGTGCCGTCGGCCGCCCAGCGGGCAAAGAACCCGTACACGGTGCGCCACGGTGGGAAGTCGGCCGGCAGCGCGCGCCACACACAGCCGTTGTGGACCAGGTAGCGGATGGCGTCGACCACCTCCCGGCGCGGGTGCGCTTCTGGCCGGCCGCCAGCGGCGTGGGTGCAGGCCGGTGGTGGCAGCAGCGCCTCCAGCAGCGCCCACTCGGGGTCGGTGGTGTCGGAGGGGTAGCGTCGCCCGCGCTGGCTGGGCTGGGGGGATGTGGGTGTGGCCGTGACAGGGCACACTGGCGGCGGGGCTCCTGGTCGACTTGTTGGCTTGGTCGCCCGAGTCGCTACCAGGAGCCCTCTTTGCGGTCAAACCGCCATGCACCCCGCCGTCACCGCACCTGCAACCCTCCGCCAAGGCCGCCCGGCCGCAGGTTCAGAAACAGGCACTTATGAATCCACCGTTCGGCGAGGCAGTTCCGGATACCAAGCCGTACCTACGGGCGTCCTATCCGTGGATCCCGACCAGGGACTTCAACCTGCTCGCGGCGTTCGTCGGCAGGGGGCTGGAGCTGTGTCGTGAGGGCGGCTATCTGGGGGCCATCACCTCGCGCGCCGGCCTGTTCCTCACCACCTTCGAGCGGTGGCGGCGAGAGGTCGTGTTTGGCCAACGCCTGGTCGCGCTCGCCGACCTCGGCTTCGGCGTGATGCAGCAGGCAACCGTCGAGGCGGCCGCCTACGTCATCGCCGCCGAGCGGGCTGGACCCGATGACCGCGCGACCTTCATCCGACTCCTCAAAGACACGAACCGCCCCGACGCCCTCGCCCGGGCCGTCGCCAGCGACCGCCGTGGCGGCGCCGACCGCCGCGTCCACCGGGTTCGGCTCACCGACTTCGACGCAGTGCCCGGCTCGCCGCTGGCCTACTGGTTGGCACCCTCAATCCGCCGGCTGTTCACCGACCTCCCCCCGCTCGAGGGCAACGGCGCCGAGGTACGGGTCGGGCTACAGACCGGTGACGATTTCCGTTTCGTGCGGGCGTTCTGGGAGGTCGACCCGGGCCGGATCGCCCGCAGCCGCGAGGAATCCCGCCGCGGCCGCCGCTGGGCGCCGTTCGCCAAGGGGGGCGAGTATTCGCCGTTCTGGGCCGACATCCACTTGGTGGTCGACTATAAGAACGACGGCGAGTACCTGCGTGAGTTCGAGGGGTCGGTGATCCGGAACCCGCGGTACTACTTCCGCCCTGGGCTTACCTGGCCGGCGCGGACCAACAGCGCCATGTCGGTCCGTGTGCTGCCCGAAGGCTGTGTCTTCGCCCACAAGGGCTCCGGGGTCGTTGCCGACGAGCCGCTGTTGTTGCTCGGGTGGCTGAACTCTCGGTTGGTCCGGCTGCTTGTCGACTCGACGGCCGCATCGGCCGAGGAAACCCAGACCGGCGGCGTCCCGTCCCGCAGCTACGAGGTCGGTATCATCCAGTCGCTTCCCTCCCCGGTCGGAGCCCTGCCGGATCCTCGGACCGTTGCGGAGATCGTCGAGCGCCTCACCGAGCTGCTCGCCGAAGAAGACACGTTCAACGAGACCGCGCGCCGATTCGTCACCCCGACGGCACTCGGGAGCGCTGCAGCCGGCCTGCAGGGCCGATGCGTCGAGGCCGAGGAACGGCGACTGCACCGGGTCAATGCCGTGTTGGCGGCGTACACCCAGGTGGACAGCGCCTTCGCCAGCGCGCTCGATCCTGCGGGCACCGCCAAAGACGCTCTCGACGAGGTCGCGGGTCCGCTTGTCGCTCGTCTTCCCGATTCGACCCTGTCATCCAACGAAGCGGCCTCCGCAGAGTCGCTCCTGACCTCCGCCACCAGCGAAGTGATCGAAGCGGCCACCCGAACGCTCGGCATCGCGAGGTATATCCGGCTACAACATCAGATCATCGATCGCCGGATCGAGACCGCCGCGTTGGCGCTCCAGCGCTCCCCCAAGGTCTTGGCGAGGCTGGCCACCGAGCGCCATGTCCTTCCACCCGAAGAACCCGAGAGATCCGCCGAGGACCTTGTCTCCTACCTCGTCGGCGCCGCGTTCGGGCGCTGGGACGTGCGGATCGGACGCGACCCGTCCCTGGCGCCGTCCCAACCGGACCTCTTCGCCCCGGTGCCGCTCTGCCCGCCGGGGATGCTGGTCGGCGACGACGGGCTTCCCGCCTTGAAGGCGCCGCCAGACTACCCGCTGGACCTGCCTGCTGGCCGGCTGCTGGTGGATGAACCAGGGCACGAGTGGGACATCGAGGCGGCGGTGCGGCGGGCGGCAGCTGTGCTGCTCGACGACCCCGAGGCGATCCTGGCCGAGGCGGAGGGGATCCTTGGAGACCGGTCGCTGCGAGATTACTTGCACAAGCGGTTCTTCAAAGATCATCTCGGCCGCTACAGCAAGAGCCGGCGCAAGGCGCCCATCTACTGGCAGCTCTCGGTCCCCTCGCGGGCGTGGGGCGTGTGGGTGTACGCGCCCGCGCTGTCCCGCGAGACCCTGTATGCGGTGGCCCGCCACGCAGCGCGGCGGCAGGCCGCCGGGGCGGAGCTGGTCGCGGCGCTGCGGGCCGAGCGGGACGCCGGCGGGCGGGGCCGAAGCCTCCAGGAGGTCGAGCGGCGGCTCGCGGCCGAGGAGGACCTGGTGAGAGCGCTGCAGGCGTTCCAGGCGGAGGCCGAGCGTGTGGCCGGCCTGGGGTGGGAGCCCGACCTCGACGACGGCATCGTCTTGTGCGCCGCACCGCTGGCCGGCCTCTTCCCGGCCTGGCCGGATGCTGCCGGGGAGCGGGCGAAGCTCCGCAAGGGCGCCTACCCGTGGGCGACCGTGGCCCGCTGGCGGGAATCGCTGTGACCCAGCCGCTGCGCGCCCACCTCCAGGCGGCCCTGGCCAGGAAGGTCGACACCCACGGCTTGGTGGTATGGGACGACCCGGCCCAGCAGTATGGCCGTGAGGTCGCCGAGGCGGTCTGCCCTCCCGAGACCCGGCTGGTCGCCTTCGACGGGAGCTGGTACGAGCTGCGCCGCCAGCTCGAGGCTGACCTGGCCGGCGAGCGGCCGCCCAGGCTGATCGTGTATGCGCCAGCGGATCCGCCGACCAGTGACCCACTGGCTGAGGTGCGAGCCGCCGCGGCGCCGTTCAGGCTCCGCTTGGACACGTTGGTCCGCCAGGCCCTCGCCGGGCAGCTCACCGACGCCAGGCTGGCCGACATCGGCCGGCGGGCCCGCAACCTGCTGGAGGCGGAGGCCGCCGCGACCGGCGGCGACAGCGCCGACGTGCGGCTCATCAGCGTGCTCGGGACGGCCGACACCACCCAGATGCTGGTCGCGGTACTTGCCGGAGAGAAGGACGAGGCCATCGTCACCGCCAGCGCATGGGACGAGGTCGCTGGGTTTCTCGCCCGCATGGTCGGCGGTAGCCTCGCCGGGCGGGCCGGTGACGAGCTGCGCCAGGCCACCGTCCGGCATTTGGTTCTCACTGAGCTGGCCGAGCGGCTTGGCGGCCTCCCCGACCCGCTCGACGCCGCCTGGTCGCGGCCGACCGCCGACCAGTCGCGTCGCGCGCTGGCGGTGCTTGACGCCTGGCGCCGCGATCGGCACCGCCTCACCGTCTACGCCCTGCTGGCCGCGGCGGTCGACGAGGACCTCGGGTTGACCCGGATCCTGGCATGGGACGAGGCATTGGTCGCCATCGACACGGTTCCGGCGGTAGAGTCCGCCGCCCTGGCAGAGGCCGTCGGGCGGCTGAGGGCAGGTGCGCTGGAGGAGGCCAGGGAGCTGGCGGAGCGGCGGCTGCAGACCAGCCTGTGGGCTCGGACGCCGCTCGACCCACCGACGGTGGGCGGCGAGGTGTGGGGACCCCGCTGGCGGGTGGTGCGGTCCGTCGCGGCGCTGCGAGCCGCCGTAAAGGACCACGCCCCACCGTCAGGCGGGGTGGCGGCCCTGCTTTCGTGGTACGCCAGCTCGGGCTGGGCGGTCGATCGCGAGCACCGCCGGCTGGAGCTCGCCCTCGCCGAGCTGCACGTCGAGGGCGATCTCGAGGAGGGAATCGGCCTCGCCCGGGCCGCATACGAGGAGTGGCTGGACGGCTTGCTCACCCGCTTCACGGCAATCGCCGCCTCCGAGGGCGTGGACTCGGGCGAGCTGCTGTCCCAGACGACCGTGCACGACCGCTTCCTCAGGGACGGCGACGGACCGGTCGCCTACGTGTGGGTGGACGCCCTCCGCTACGAGCTGGGAGAGGAGCTGGCCGACAGGCTGCGGCTGGTGTCTGGCGACGTTGAGCTGCATCCGGCGGTGGCGGCCGCGCCTACCATCACGCCGGTCGGGATGGCCGCTCTCTGCCCGGGAGCGGAACGAGGGCTGGCGCTGGCGCTCGACGGCCGCAACCGACTCGTCGTCCGCGTCGGCGGGTCTGAGGTCAAGGACGTGCCGGCGCGCGTCGGGCTGCTGCGGGCCGCCCACGGCCGGGTCGTCGACCTCCAGCTCTCCGACGTGGTCAGCCGGGGCGAGCGGGAGTTGGCCCAGCGCATCAAAGGGGCATCGCTCGTGCTCGTCCGCTCCCAAGAGATCGACGCCCAGGGTGAGTCAGGGATGCTTTCGGTGACCTGGGACGGGTTTGAGGCTGCGAGCCAGCAGCTCATCCGCGCCGTCGCACGCCTTGCCCAGGCCGGCGTCCGGCAGGTCGTCGTCTCCGCGGACCACGGATTCGTCGCCCTCAGCCGAGGGCTGCGCGCGGACCGGCTCGTCGACTCCCCCACCGGCGGCATGGGCGAGATGCACGCACGGGCCTGGGTGGGCCACGGCGGCATCGACACGCCAGCGGTCGTGCGGGTGGCGCTATCTGACGCCGGCGTCCAAAGCGACTTGGACCTGCTCGTCCCCGCGCACCTAGCGGTTTTTCGAGGGCCGTGGACCCGCCAGTTCTTCCACGGCGGCCTCTCCCCCCAGGAGCTGGTCGTACCCGTGCTCGTGGCCGAAACGCGGTTAGC